>NC_015724.1:300000-424140 GCF_000219215.1 Cupriavidus necator N-1
ACATGCTCACCTGCCACTCACAGCTTTCCCTCTTCTCAAGCCCGTTAGGCCGCGAGTCTGCCACGACTGGCCCCGCGCTGCTCCTGCTCGCCTGTTCCGGCACGAAGCTAGACCGGCCGGCGCCGGCCATGGATCTCTACCAGGGCGTCATGTACGAATCCTACCGGGCACACGTCCGGCCCGAGGCCAGCCCGAATGTACTCATCCTGTCGGCACGTCACGGCTTCATCGATCCCCGCGACGTGATCGCCCCCTATGACCAGCGCATGACGACACAGCGCGCGGACGAGATTCTGGCCGATCTGCCAGCGTTCGCGGCATCAGCAGACTGGCCCACCCAGGTAGGCAAGGTGCTGCTGGCTGGCGGCAAGGAGTACCGTCGCGTCATGCGTGCCGCGCTTGTTCGCCAGTACGGCGCCCTGCCCCTCACCGTTCATGAAACGACCGGTGGCATTGGCACGCAGCGGTCCCAGCTCGGCACCTTCCTCGATGGCTTGCCGTCGGTGTTCCGCGACCAGATCGGCCAACATGCCAACGGCACACCGATCTATCGCTCGTATGGCTGGATCGAGGCGGGCTCCATCGCCACCCTGCTCTACCGGGCCGCCCCCGCTCTTCCCGCGCGCCAGGCACGCGTGCTCTCGGTTTTCAATGGGCCGAGCGGCCCCACCGCCGACGTCGAAGTCGAAGAGTTTGTGCGCGGCCGAGCGAAAATCTGCCCGCGTTGGGTCAGCGTCGCGGATCTCCATCCTTCCACAGAGGAGTCGGCATGAGTGATTTCGACAGACAGCTGCATCGTGAGGCCATTGATCTGTGCCAAACGGGGCCGGCCACGCCCGACAAACTCGTAGCGCTGGCCCATGCAGGGCTGAAGGCGTGGGCGAAGGTCGGCAACCTCCACTTCCCCCAGAAAAGCGGTATGCGCTGCTACAGGAAATCATGCGCTACTGCGCCTGGGAATGCTTGCTCGCGTGCTGCTTCGCGTCGGAGGACCGCTTGGAGCGGATCGCGGACATGCTGGATGCCTCCTACCCTCGCTACGCCTGCACCCGCGGCAGACTGGCCGCGCGCCGCAACCGCTATGGCCGACCGGGGTTCTGACCCCCTCACCTGGTATCCGCCGCGGAGCGGCGGCAGGGGTGTGGGATGGGGCAAATTCAGTATATAACTGCGGCATGACGCGAATGGATTCCCTCTGGCTTACTAACCCAACTCAGGCATACCGGGACTGGCAGGCTCGAGAAGCGGCCGGCGCTGACCGCCGTCCCTTCTCGGCGCGCTCGATCGTCCAGCATCAGGCGATGTTCGAGCATTTCCGCCGGCACCTGGTTGTGAGGGGCGCGACCATCGCCTCATTTGGCACCGCAGACGTCGACGCGTTCTGGCAGTCACCCGATGGCCGGAACTACTCTCAGGCCACCCGCACGCGGTATGTGATGCTGCTGGACCGGCTGTGCCGGCATCTGGTCTTCACCGGCGTACGGCTGGATAACCCTGCAGCCCCCCTGCTCTCCGCTGAGCGCTGGCCAGATCAGGAGCCAACGCCTCTGTTCCTCACCGCAGCTGAGGACGCGCGGTTGCAGGCCTACCTCCTATCGCCTCCGGACGATGTCGCCGGGCTACGCAGCCGCGCGATCGTCGCCGCATTCCTCGGTACGGGAATCACAGCGGGTGAGGCGCGTGCAGCGCGCTTGGCGGATCTGTGGCCGGACGCGACCCCGCCCTACCTGGTCGTGCGCGCACACGGACCGCGCGACGCGCGCACGGTGCACCTAGCCAGCTTCGCTGTACCGATCCTGCGCGCCTGGTCCGCCCGGCGCGCAACCCTCCCCCTCGACGGCGATTTGCTGTTCACGCTTACCCCAGATGGTCGACCGATCACCGACATGAGCCTCGGCCGCATCGTGGCCACCGCACTCGCAGAAATCGGGTTCTCGGGTGCTGAGCCAAGCCCGCGTACGTTGCGCAATACCTTTTGCCGCCGCCAGCTTTTGGCCGGTCACTCTTGCGATGAGGTCAGCCAAATGTTGGGGCTGGTCAGCAATCGAACCTGTGATCGGATCGCCGCTACCCTGATGCCAGAGGCCAAGCGCTGCGAGACGCTGCAGGCCGCCCCCGCCGAGGCCAACGAATAGGAAGATCATGGATATCACGATGGGCACCATGAAAGCGATTTATCGCCGCGCGATCGATCCCGAGCGGGCAGCCAGCGGCGCATTCAAAAATCGCGTCTCGCTCTTGCGCCCGCGGCGGTTTTTGCTATTCTTCGCCGGTGCGGCGCCACACCCTAATTCGCCGTCAGGCGCGCGCACTTTTCTAACCAGACACGACTATGGCCACGAAAGCAAAACCCGTAGCAAAGACCGCAACGAAGACCGCTGCAAAGAAGGCTGCCCCCGCAAAGAAGGACACGCCCGTGACGAAGGCCGCTCCCGCCAAAAAAGCTGCTTCGGCAGCCCCGGTCGCCAAGCCGTTGAAGGACACGTTCAACAAGTCGAGCCTGCTGGCCCACCTGATCGCCCAGACTGAGTTGGACAAGAAGACCGTTCAGACGGTGCTGGCCCACCTGGAAAACACCATCGTCAGCGCCATTCACAAGAAGGGCGCCGGCGAATTCACGTTCCCGGGCCTGTTCAAGGTGTCGGCTATTCAAGTCCCGGCCACGAAGAAGCGCTTCGGCAAGAACCCGTTCACAGGCCAGGACCAGTGGTTTGCGGCGAAGCCGGCCAGCGTGAAGGTGAAGGTTCGCGCGATGAAGAAGCTGAAGGATGCCGCGATGTAATCGCGCCGGTTCCCGCGAGCCAAAGAAAGGGCCCCGAAATCGCGATCTCGGGGCCTTTTGCATGGGCTCTAGAAGAGGGATTGCTGCGGCGTAGCAGCTTGCCGCCAAGCCAACTGACTGGTCGCTGGCAGGTCCTCGAAGGGCACCGCCCGCGAACGCAATGCGCCCACATCGTACTCAAGGGTGAGCCCGAGGCGATCCTTGTAGGCGGTGCGCCGCGCGATCTCGTCGTGCTCGCCCCGCTGCGCATGGGAAAGCGTCAGGCACCCATACTGCGCGTACCAGCGGTAGCCCGCAGTAACTTGGCCGGGCGCCAGGCCTGCATCATGAACGTCCAGCAACCGATCCACCTCGAACTCGGAGATCAGCAGCGCCGACTCCGGATCGACTGAAAATTGCTGCGCGGTGGGCAATGCCCAAAGCTCGCGGCCTCCAGTTGTGACCTGCAGCTTTGGGCCGCAGGGGGAATCTGCGGTGAAGCTTTCAAGGTACGGATTGCGCAGGCCGGTCCAATCCGAAGGCGCAGCCGTGTCGTCCCATTCCGCTCCCACGTGCAAGAAGCGCGCCGTCGGGACCGCGGTCTGGGCGACCTGGGACACATCGGGAATGTCATACCTGACACCCCGCTGGTGAATGTCCCGCCAGTCCGCCCATGCTGCAAAGGGTCTGCCGAGGCCATTCAGTGACTGCAGCGCGTCGACTGCGATCAGCATGTCTAGGGGCAGGAGTTCGAACTTCGGTCGTTCCCCTGCCTGCTCGGCCCGGCATTGCTCATCATAGTCCAGCTGCAACATGTACCGCACTAGTTCGCGAACCATCCGTGGATGGTACGTGTCCGGCTGGATCTTGATGTAGCCGCCGCTGATGGTGCGGCCCACCCAATGACGTCGACTCCAATCAAAGCGGGTGTTTCGGATGAATCGGTTTAGCCTCTGCAGGCCGGCCGCATAGGCATAGCGTTCGTCGTACTCGACCATACTAGCGAGGCTCTTGTCCTCCGCCATCTGGCAAACATGGCAGCCTAGCCGCGCCCCGCATTTGCGGGGTCGACTCGAACCGGCGCCATCGAGAATGGCGTCAGCCACCACGGCGCACGATGTGCCGGCAGCATGCGCATAGATGCGCCGCATGTCCTCGAAGTCGGAGTAACACGGGCGCGCGGACCCCCCGTAGAGCGCGATACCTTCCCAGATATCGTCGTCGCTCCAGTCACAGACCGGACTAAGAACGAATTCACTATCCTGATTGCGCACAGGCACATTGGCCGAGTCGCCGCGCTGGCGCATCGAAGCGCTGCGACGTGCACTCTCTGCATAGCGAGTGCCAAGCAACGTAACCGGCTCCGCGCGGCCCTGCCCGGCCAACGACCGGAAGAGCTGTCGGCGGAAGGTGCGTTGTGGTGCAATTTTTAGGTCGGTCGAGCAATCGCCGTGCGTGCCCGGGAAGCTGGGCAACGCCCTGCCGGAGAAAATTTTCACCTGGAATGTCAAGGCCATCGACGGCTGCACGACGCGCGTAATAACATCGAAGCCATGCTGCTTGCCGAACCTGCGCATCCGTACGAGCTCTTGGCGGTAATGATGCGCTACTTCAGGGGACTCCACCAGGGTGTCCCCTGTTGTCGCGACGACCAGTGGCTTGCCGCCCGCAGCATGGTAGAGCGCCGCGGCGTGCAGTGCCAGTGCGGCGACCATGCTGCTGTCCTTGCCGCCGCTATAAGCGAGGACCAACGGGTGGCCAGCCTCCAGGATGGCAAGGGCGGCGCGAATGGCCTGGTCTGCTTTGTCCTCGATTGGATCGAAGGCGCCCTGCGGAAAGAGAGAAATGGTTTGCATGTGTGACCCCTTCGGAGCGGGGCCACAGCCCACAGGGGCTGGGCCCCTATGGGTTGTAGAGTGGTGGATGTGCTACAGATCGGCGAGATAGGCGATTGCACAGCCGCCTTCCGCGCCGCCCAGGCGTTTGCCCTCGCGGCAGGCGGAAAAATCAACCACCTTGCGTTCGATCTCGTTGGCCAACTGGCGTAAGTGCTGCGCGGCTTCGGCCGGACCGGCAGTCCCCTGAAACGTGCGGCCACCAATATCAATGTCAACAATGAGGTTCATAACCTGTCCTCACGCGTCAACCGCTTTCGGCACCAGCTTGCGCAGGGCCTTCTGGTTGGTGTCGATGTAGGTTTGCATGCCGTCCAGCTCTACGGCCAGCTCATGGCCGAAGCACGCAGCATCGGGCGAGACCTCAACCCGCTGGGCTGACTCGAATGCCGCCAGCACTTTGGTCCGGTCGACGTCGGCGCCCATCCAGCCGAATACTTTGAAAAACGTGTGCACCTTCTTACCGCGAGGCAGCAACTTGGCGGCGTGCTCCGCCGAAATCATGATCTTTGACATGGCTTGAAATGTGGAGGCTTGCGAGCGAGAGCCGGCAAGCGATTGGTAGGAAGAATGCTTATGCGTCTGTAAAGGTCGCCACTGCCCGCGCGCCTGATCGCGAGTCGAACCGCTCAGACTTGCCAGGCTCGTTCCGGTTTCGGTTCATGGCTTTACCTTGCGGCGACGATGTCCAGCACAAGATCGGCGATGTCCGAGACGCTTTCGCCGGTCGCATCCCATTTGGCCAACTCGGCCGCGTTCGTCTCGACGTATATGTAGGCTGCGGCGGGCACCTTGCGGAATTCGCGCAGCGCGTCGAGTTCGGCCTTCACAGCCATTGGAATATGGTTCATGACTGAGCTCAGATTTGGTGGTCAGGAAAAGGAACGGCCAGCCCCTTGCGGGGCCGACAGTGAATTGAAAAGGACGGCGATGACTACGGCGCTACAGCCAGCGAGGCCACGTCAATGGCGCCATCGGCTTCATCGACCAGGTCGGGGGTATGCGATATGAAAAACTCCCGCACATACCGGCCCTGACGCAGCACCTCGCGCTTCATGCGCATGAACGCACGCTTGCGCTCTGGATCGAGCGGCCCGTCCGCCTCGTCGGTGAACAGCGTCTGAAACGACTGCCCGGAGTCCTGCGCCCGGTAGAGCGCAATCCCCCGCGTCAAGCACTCGTTGATCCAGATTTTCTGTCCCCCGGACATGACAGCGAAGTTCTTCGCGCTGTCACTCTCGGCGTCGTGCACCTCGATCTCGAACCCCTCGCGCTTGTCGCCGTTGGCCAGCGTCGTCTGTGTCTGGATCGCGATGGTGAATCGCGGCCCGTAGCAGGCGAGCAGCAGGTCATTGACGATGCGCGTGAGCGCCGGGCCGGCGTCATCGATGGACAACGCGATTACGCCATCGTTGCCCAACGCCTTCGCCAGCAGCTTCCATTGCGCGATTTCGTCGGAGAGCCGATCAGCCTTTCCCTGTACTGCAGGCAGACTGGACAGCACAGTCTCGACGCGCTCGCACTCGGTTGTCAGGCTGGTTTGCTGACGGATCAATGCTTCGATCCGCGCATCCAGCGCTACCACCGCCTCGCGGCTTTGGCGCAGACGAACGTCCATGGCGGCCAGCAGCCCGGTGACGTCTTCCGTCGCCAGCCCCGACAGCTCACGCTGCACGAGTGACAACTGCGAAGCGGCTTCGGCAAGATCCCGGTCGTGCCGAGCCGTGCTGGCAGCAGCCTCGCCCGTCAGGGCGGCAAGATCGCGCTCGGCTTGCGCCAGCCCTTCCTGCGCTACGTCCAGCATGGGCTTCTTTGCCGCAAGAGCAGTCAGCCGTTGCAATTCCTGCTGATCGCGGGCCAGGGCCGACTGCATGGCTGCCAGCGCGGCACGTTGGGCAGGCAGGAGGGCCACAGCTTCCGCCATTGGCTTCATCGCTTGCACCTTCGCCTGGTAGCTCGTCCGCAAGTCCTGCACAAGAATGACCTGTTCGGCCAACTTCCCCTTGGCGTCACGAGCTTGCGCGAGTAGCGGGCAGGTAGCGTGCATCGGATCGGCCCGGCATGGCACCGTTTCGATCACGTCGGCCTGGCCCTTGAGCGAGGTGGCAAACAGCGCCGCTGACTTGCCACGGGCTTCCAACCCCTGCAACTCGGTGGACAGTGCAGCGTGCTGCGTATGCTGCGCCTCCAGCCGGCCGACGGCCTGCTGTTGCGTGGCAAACTCGCCCTGCTTCTGGCCAATGGCCATCTGCAACACGTCACGCTGCTCGGCGGCCGCGAGAATCGCCGGCCCTTCGGCCAGCACCAGCTTGCGGCTGGCGATCAATTGCTCCAGCTCCCGGCGCCGCGTGGCGCTGCGGGCGGCCAGAGCACGCTGGTCAGCTTCCAACTGCCGCCGGCGCGCTCCCAGTTCCGTTTCCCGTTGCCTGAGTTCGCGCAGACGCGCCTCGGTCGCCGCGCTTGCACTTTGCTTGGCCGCCAGCGTCGCGCGCTCCTGGAGGAGCTTCGCGCCATCGGCAGTTTGCCCGTCCCGGTCACGCCGGGCCACAGCCAGGGCCGCGTCGGTCTGATCGATTTCCCGGCCCAACCGAGCGGCCCGCTCGCGCTGGGCGGACAAGCCTACCAATTCGCGCTGCAAAGCGTCCAGATGCCTCACCAACCCCTTCGACACCTCGCCAGCCTTTGCCGACAGGTCTCGCAGGTGGTCGATGCCAAGCAGCTCGGCCAGCAGCTTCTTGATCTCGCTGGCCTGGTAGCTGGCGATCGGGCGCCGGTTCTGCGCCGAAAACACGCTGGTGAAGAAGGCTTCGGGGGATCCCATCACCGCCTCGATGCAGCGGTTGTAGGTATCGGCCTTGCCATCCGACAGCGTGCCGTCGGGTAGCTGCAGCGGTACCCAGTCGCCGTTTGCACCCCTCTCGAACAGGTAATACTCGGCCTTACGGCTCTTGCCCGGGTTGCGGAACGCGAACGCCGATCGGTACTGCTTGCCGGCGTGCTCCCATTCCAGATCCTTCTCGCCACGGGTGCCACAGAGGTGATCCCAGTAGGAGAAGGCGTCCGCGGACATTTTCGAGGCGTGGCTGGGCATGATCGGATACGGATGGAGGTTATCCATCAGCGTCGTCTTGCCGGCACCATTGGGGCCGACCAGTGCGATCAGGCCGGGCGGCAGAGTAGTCAGGTCCAACGTCACGCTGTCACGGCGCATGCCATCGCGCACGCCATGAAAGCCCGCAAGGGTCAGCTTCAATGGGCGCATTCGGATACCTCCACGCCAGTCATCGAGGCCAGGTAGTCGCCGGGCAGTTCCATCACATCGCCGTCATAGGAGGGCATGTCAGGGACAATTGCCGGCTCGTCCCGCTCGGGCAGCCCGGCCAGCGCGCGCTCCAGGGAGCGCACGACGGCCGCGAACTGCTGGCGGGCGAGCGCGATCACGTCAGGCCATGCAGTGCAGCCTGACAGCGCCTTGAGTTCCAGCGCGCTCCACTGACTGGCATAGCCATGGGAGAACGACCAGAGCAGGTTCTGCATTTCCAGCGAGGGCGTGACCTCATACCAGTGCTGGTCATCGGCGGCGTGCACCGCGAGGACCAGCAGATGATCGCGCTGCGCAATCACCGCGCCGCGCCCAGTTCCGAACGGCTGGAACTGGGTACTGCGGGTGAAGCCGTGCGCATCCGCCAGGCGCGCGGCCAGTGTGGGCGCGGCCAGTGCGGTTTGAAACGTATGGGCCCAGTCGGGGCCGGCAGGGTAAAGCATCATGGTGCACTCCAAGGTGGACGGAGTGCGTTCCCGGACGGGATGCACCCGTCAGGGGTCAAAGGGATGAAACAACTTTCGATGCGTCCGAGGGACGCGGGTGAAACCTTGTTTCGACAGCCCCACAGGGCTCTCGGAACATGGCTTTGGCCAGGTTCAAGGGTTAGGCGGCAGCTTCCGCAAACAGGTCGTCGGTGAGCCAGTCCATCGCCGGTGGCGGTGCGCTCGGCTTCACGATGACAGGCGCGGGGGCCTCGACTGGCGCCGGCGTTGCCTCTATCACGAACTCCGGTGACATCGACGGCGCGGCGAGCGCCGCGACTTCTGAAGTACCCTCGCGATCCAGCTGCTGCAGTAGCTGGTCCGCGATGGCCTGCGGCTCGGCGTGCTCCAGCATCGAAAGACGATCCAACAACGGGTTGGTGTCGACGTGCGTCAACTCGCCCCATCGCGTGATCTTCTCCGACAAACTGGTGGCGCGGCTGATGCCCTCGGCACGGCTGCGCACGGCGGGCAGGACCCGGCCTTCCAGCTTCACCTCGGCCGCCTTGGCAAACAAAACGCCGATGGCGTCTCGATCGACGGCCTGACGGTGTTCTTCGTCGACCACCCAGCGGATGCGAACGAACTTGTCGGTCGCACTCGCGGCGACACGGGCCAGCTCGTCCATGTCAGGCGGGGAGTTGAAGTCGATGCACAGCGTCTCGCGGGCGGGCGTCACAACCGGGGTTGTTTCAGCCAGTCCCGGAGCGACGCGCCATTGCAGGTAGGTCTTGTCGCCAATCTCGCCGTAGTGGAAGCGTCCGATCGAGCCCGGATACGCCACCAACCGACCCTCGCGGTCCCATTGCTGGGCGCGGTGGATATGGCCGAGCATGAAGCCGTCGCAATGCGCGTCGAACAGCGCCCCAATGGTGAATTCGTGATCGAATCCGGCCATCGGCACGCCATGCTCGGTCTGGCAGCCGTTGACGGTGCCATGCGAAATACCCATGGTGCGGATGCCCCGTGCGCGAAACGATCGATTCACGGTGCCAGCCGCGTGCAGGTAGGCGGACAGATGGTCGCCGACTGCGGTTGCAGCCTCCGTTGCCCCTACTGCCGCCGCGAGCATCGCCTTGTTGACGGTGGGCACGCAAGTGAAAATCACCTCCGGCGATTCGTCAGCCAGCAACGCCTCGATCTCGACTGGCGTGAACAGCGCGCCCGATGATGCGATGAACACCCCGTCGCGCAGCGCCACCTGGTGGATGCGGTCAGCGATGTAGACCGGAAAGCGACTGCCAACGAGGCGAAACAGATCCAGTGTGCCGGGCGGCTCGTGACTGAACGTGCCTTGCAGCATCACCACGGGCATGTGCCCGGAAAGCTGGCGGATACGCTCGGCCAGCACACGCAGCGCCGGGGTATGGGCGTCCAGGCGATGATCGGTCGAGTCGCCCGAAACGATGCCTACCCGGCTGCCTACGGCGATCGCGTGCTCGACGGCAAAGCCGAAACAGCGATCCGCTTCAGCCAGATGGCCGGTCGAATAGTGCAAATCAGAAAAGTGAGCCAGCAGCAGGCTCTCAGCTGCCTTGAGCATGATGTGAATCTCCAATGGGATGTGCGCCAGAAGCGGCGCGGGGAAGGGATGGTTGCGGCCCGGAGCGGCCACAGGTGAAAGGAATTGAGGAAACGCAAACGTGAACGGCGCATTGCACGCCGTTCACCTTGTTACGCCGTTAGACAGAAGCCGACGCCTCGCGCACGCGGGCTCGTACCTGCTCCCGGAAGGCCATCGGATTGGCCAGCGCGATCTGCATCTCGCCGATCATCCTGTCGACGTCCTTGGGCCGCTTGGTCCAGCCTTGGCCGTATTCGATTCGCGCAAAGGCCAGCAGGTCCATCTTGTCCTGCCCCTTCGCCATGTCAAGACGAGCGGCCAGATCAGCTAGCACGCTTTCACGGTCGTCGGGATCAACTTCGGAGGACATCGGTCCAGCATGCGACACCGGCGCAACGATCGGTGCCGGTTCAGGTGCCAACGTCATCGCGGAGATGTCGGCTACCGGCGACGCCGGCGGCGCAGCGGTTGCGGACATTGCCGAGTTTGTGCCTTCGAGCAAGGTGACCGCGTGGCTTGCAGCGTCCAGCGCCGGGGCCATCTGGTCAGCGCCATCCAGCAGCGCGCCCATGTCGATTTCCGCGTCCAGCATTGTGAGCATCTGTTCCTGCCGCATGGGCAGGCCATCGTCACCGATGCGGGTAATCTCGACCGCCTTCTTCGAGAGCCAGAACTGCAGGCCGGCCATGCGGCCGCCCCGCGCCAACGCCACCGTCTGCATTGCGGCATACGCCTTCTGCAACACGTAGATGGAATTGGTCGGCAACTCGATCAGGCCGAGGCCCTTGATTTCGGGAACGCAAAAGAGGAAGTTCGCGCTCAGGTTGCACTTGCGTTCCTGGTACTGCGGACACTGGTGCGGATCGCAGACGCCGTCGGCAATGGCGTCGTCCTGGCGCAGGATGATGGTACGTCCGCCGAAGAGGCGCTTGGCGCGCTGAGCGCGCTGATCAACTTCCGGCGCAGCATACATCTTGCAATACCGCTTTCCGTCGGTGCCATACTCGGAGAAATACTGCAGACCACGTGTGCCCCATACCTTCAACTGGTTTGGCATGTTGGCCAGCCAGTCGTCGAAGGCGAAGATGACCGGGAAGCGCCAGAGCTTCAGGCCATCGCCGCGATCCTCGCCGTACTTCTGGAGGATTTCGTCGGCAGTGGCCGGATTGGTGAAGTCCGAAGACCGGCAGGTGAACCAAGCCGTGTTCTTCGGCACCAGGGCGTTGCGCAGTTTGGTTTTGCGTTCGATCTCGTCGCCGATAGCCTCGAACGAGTCGCCGCGGGCGAGACCGGCGTCGTGGATCTTGACCGCCTGCTCGTTCTCCTTGGCCTTCTTCGTGAGCACCTTGATGCCCGGTCGAATCTTGCCAATGATGGGTGGCCGCGCGGGCCGTTCCTCGATCAGGCTGCGAGGCTGGTTGAAGTCGGTGTAGCCAATAGCTCGTTGCATGGTGCGTTGCTCCTACGTTCAAGAAGGTATTGAACGACGGCGACGCGGATGGACGCAGCATGCTCCCGAAGGCGCAGGGCTATGTCGGCCCCGCGCTGGGTCGTTACGTCGGAAAGGAACGCCGCTCGGGCGGGTTCCGCTAGACCGGCCACATGGGCCGCTTCACACAAATTTAGCCACGCATTCGGCAGCCCGACGTAGTCGGGCCGGCGGCGGGCCAGCGTAGCCGCAATCGCGGCACGAATCTCGGAGTTCTGATCGATAGCAGACAGCATGGCTAAGCTCCTGTTCGAGGGTTCCTACAAACAAAAAAAGCCCGCTCCGGCATTGCGGAAGCGAGCTTGTTCGCAGGAAAACCCGTTGCCACGCCCCTTCCGGGGGCGTGGCGAACGGGGAGCAGTGCGCACAACGCGCATAGCTCTATGTGAGGACGCAAAGTCGTCCTCGTGCAGCAGGGTTCACGCTGCACTTCGGCCCATTTAGAACACGGAGTTCACCGCAGGATCACGGATCAGCCGACGACGGCCGTTCTGCCCAGGAGGGGCAAGAGAGAGAGACCCACATGGTCCCAGGCTCGAACGGTGTCCACTGTGCATGCCGAAGCAGCACAGATCACGGACGCGTATTACGGATGATAGATGGGGAGCAAACGGCGAAATTGCTCATCGCAATGGAATGTCCACACCGGTAGCCAACCGGTCGGCGCATGCGCTAAGGCACGACTTGAGAAATGCAATGGACTCGCGGTGGAGTCAGGTCGATGCGTCGGAGACGCGAGAAGTGAGATCATTATGCACGGAATGCTCCAATGCGCAAAGTGCGTAACCTCGCGAAAATCGCATACTTTACGATGCGCATTTGCACCGGGTCCTGACAGAGAATCTCCGCAGAGAGAGAGACTTACGATCATGGACATAGCCGAGCAGCCAGGGATATTTCCTGCCCACCTACCGCAATTCCCACCCGACGCCGTGCAGGCGGCGCAAACCGAGAGCGCCGCCCCAGACACTGGCCTCAAACCGATCACGCGGCTAATCAGCGAAGATCGCATCTCGCGCATCGTTCCCGAGACGGCCACCAAGGTGCAGGTCTCGTTCTCTTCGGTGTTCACGCGCCGCTTCCTGCACGATGACTACAATTTCTGCGCCGCCAAATGCTCGGTGGCCCGCGGCGGGAAGGTGAAGGCGCTCGACGAAGCCTTTCGCGAGGCCGAGGAGTGGTTCACGCGCGTGACCGAGTGGCTCGCCACGAAGAACCAGGTGGAGTTTTCCATCGGTTATGAAACCGTTGCCCTGGAAGTGCCCAACGCACTCGCAGGGCGACTGGTGCGCCTGCTCAACCAGTACGACAAGCTGTCGTCGGCAACGCTATTCGCGCACATCGGGCGCTCAATCTCCGGGGCCGAGCGCGATACCCAGCTCGATATCGCAAGCCGCCGTATCAACATCATCCACACGCTTTGCATTCCGGACAACGACCGGTTTGCCGACGACGGTAGCCGGCTCTCTTAGCCGCCCCTTCCGCATTCCAGACTTTCCGACTCCAAGGATTACCGTGGACATTCGAGATATCCAGCGCCTGCACGAGCAGTTCGCGCATGCCCCGCTCACCCTGGAGGCTCCGACAAGCTCCAACCATACTACCCCCGGCCTGTTGCCGCCTCCCGCCTACGCCTACGCTGCCGCAGGCGCGACGCGACGTTGGGCAGAACGCGCCGGCGGCGCCCGCTTGATCGTCACCGTCATTGTTGGGATCGTAGCGGCCGGCGCACTCGGCATGTCGATCGCCACCTGGCTGCATGGGCGGGAAACCACCGCGGCAACGCCTGAGTCTGCCGCTCCCGCGCCTATGCAGACGATGGCGCCGGAGAAAGAATCCGCCCCAGCGCCGGCCGTCGCCGCCGTTGCGGATGCTGCGTCGGTACCGGCGAGCGCGCAGCCTGTGGAACCGCGGGCAAGGGTTGCCGAGCCCGCGCAACCGTCCGTCCAGCCGTCGCCGCCGGTCGCCGCGCCAGTGCCTCGACCAAGTCCGGCTTCCGGCGCGAGGGAAGCAGCTCCGGTCGCGCGCAAGGCCGAACCTGCCCCGGCGGTTGCGAAGGCCCCGCCGGCCTCTCCTGCTGCCCGTCGCGCCGACGGCGCGGCCGAGATCAAGCTGTTCTGAGGATTTTCCATGAAAGACACCCCTCTTTTCAGCGTGCTCAATCGTGGCATGAGCATCCACGGTGATGTGGCTGCGGATCATGGCATCACCTGCCTTGGCCTCGTCGACGGCAACCTTTCCTCCTCCGCCGGACTGCTCCACATTGCCGCCGGCGGCATCGTGCGCGGCAAGGTCGAAGGCGACCACGTGATCGTGGACGGCATCGTTGAGGGCGACGTGGCGGCACGCAGTACGCTAATCCTCAACGGCCGCGTGAAGGGTGAGATCTTCTACGCCGGGACCATCCGGCTGGGGATGAACGCAAACCTCGAGAGCAAGATTTCGCGGGTCGCAGCCATCGCGGCTGGCACCGGCGCACACGTCTTTGCGCGAGAAGCTGTGGTGGCGGGATCAGTCGATCCCGCTGAGATGGCCGATGCGAACACGGCGGCTACCCCGAGCACATGAGTCCACCCTATTTGCGGAAACGCACATCATTAAGCATCTCTTTTGAGTTGCAACAGCCCGGCTTGCCGGGCTTTGTTGTTTCTGGTGCGGCTATCGAGTAGTCAGCAGTCGCCGCGTCGACGGTTGCGTGGGTATGCGGCGCTCACATGCAACAGAAAAACCCCGGAGCAAGCTCCGGGGTTGGGTTCAAACGATTACCTCGACCGCCTCGCCAAACGGCGGCGGAGCAATCCGACGCAGCGGCGTGGTCGAAGCCCACAGCGTGGGGTACGCTGGCGGCGCGGACGGAAATTTCCCGTCCATGTCCGTCAGATAGACCAGGAAGGCCGGGTGAACACCCTGCTCTTCCAGCCAGGCGAACGGCGCTACAAAACTTGTGCCGCCACCGCCACGGATGGGGCCAAGCTCGATAGCCTCGCCCCTTTCAAAGCACTGTACCTGTGCGATGCGTGTGTCACAGTCCACCACGAACAAACGCCGCGGCTGCAGCGACGTGAAGACCGCTTCGATCTCCGCGCCGAACTGGGCCTGCGTCTCGTCGAATACCGATCCGCTGGTGTCGCGCACAAAGACCGCATCGCCCACCGACTGGTCATGCAAAGCCGGGAGGTACAGGCCCATGTGGGTGTACCGCCGGTTCGGCATGGCCCAGCTATAGTCCGAACGAGTCTGCTCGAAGGCAAAGCGGTGCAGCACGGAGCGCCAGTCCACCGAAGCCCGCGTGGCTGACGCCACCATTGCGCTCAGGTCGCCGGGAAGCTTTCCACGCATCTGCACGGCTTTCGCCGCCTGCATCGCCGCCACCTTCCACTCGTTGGCCAGCGCCTGCTGTGCTGCCTGCGGTTGCTGGCGCACCTCCCCGGGTGAAAACTCCGGCGAAGCCTGGGAAGGATCGCCCCCGGCGCTGCTATCGTCCGGCCCGTCCTGCCCATCAGGCTGTGGCGGGCCGCTGCCATCACCCTGACCGCTGCCATCCTGCTGTGGTTGGGGTTGGGGTGCTGGTTGCGGCGGCTGCTGCGGTTGCGGTTGCTCCGATCCTTCCTGGCGCAACATGGCATAGATCTCTTCCGCGGACTTGCCGAGAAAGCGTCCGTCGATCAGCGCGCCGGCCGGCAGCTGCAAGCCGGCGTTCAGCACCAATGGATTAATCGCATAGTCGCACGCATGATTCCAACGGCCGGGATCACGCACACCACGGCGCCAGCAATGGCCATTGGCCGGATGCAGGACCTCATGCGCCAGACAGCCGCGCAGTTCAAGATCGCTCAGGGTGGCGACATACGCCGGGTTGTAGCCCAGCGACACGCCATTCACCCAGAACGTCTTGCACGACGGATCCTCGACCAGCTGCAACCGCATCAGCAACGCCCCGAAGAACGGTTGCGACAGGATAAGCTGGGAACGCTGCTTCGAGATTCGATCGCGCATGACGGCCTCACGCAGTCAGCATTTGGAACATCGGCGAGGCGGGCGCAGTGGCATCCGACGACGGCGGAGGGCCGCCCATAAAGGCGGCCATCTGTGCCTCGATCTCCATAGCCTTCTCGGCCACCTGCTTGCGCAGTTCGGTCGAGTTGCGCAGGTCCAGGCCGCTGTGCCGCGCCAGATGCTGCTGGGTGTCCTCCAGGATGCGCGTGAGCGCCGGGTCCCCGGAGAAGTTCAGCTTGGGCAGCAGCGCGCTCAACTCGCGCACCTTGTCGGCAACGTCCAGCCGCACGTTCGTCGCCCCATACAGGCGGTTGGCGAAGTGCTGCACAGCCTCGAAGAGCCGGCCTACCAGGTCGTCATTGGCGGTTTTCACCGCACCGAGCACTCGCTGGTCCATATCCGTCTTCAGCCCGTCCAGCACGTTGGCGGGTAGAGCGATGTCAAACTGGCTAGCGTCGGGGAACGGCAGCACTGCGAGCCGCATGCCGAATTTCTTCGCCAGTTCCGCCTGAGTCGGATAATCCGCCTCGTCGAACAGGCCGTTCAGGGCCTCGCGCGCCTCATCCTTCAGGCGCGGATAGTCGCCAAGAAACACCGCGGTAGCGGCGTTGAACTCGTCCTGGAACTGACGCTGACGATCGGCCACCTCCATGTACATGTCGGTGGGCAATAGGCGCACGCCCAGTTGGTCGTAGTCCAGGCTGTGCGCATCGAAATAGGCGCGTGCGCGATTGGCGATCGCACACACCTCCTTGTACGACGTCGCACCCTCGGTCAGCAGCTTCTTGTTGAAGCGGCCAATGTCCTTGGTGTCGTGGTTCGCCTCGACTTCCTCGGTCGCCCGGGTGTCGAATTTGCGCGCCCGCCATACCGACGTGTTGAAGGTGGCGAGCATGACGCGCTTGATAATGTCTTGAATGTTCATGATGAATCCTGAAAATGGGACGGATACGGCTGCAAAGACAAACGGCTAGCCGGATGGCTCGCCGTCATGGGATGAAGAAGAAAGGTGGATCAGTTGCCGAGCAGCAACTCACCGAGCTTGCAGCCCTGCGCATTGATCCACGCCGGGGTGGCACAGATTCGCGAGTCGCGGCGTGCTGCGTCGGTGGCGAGCATCACCGCGAACTCCCCGAGATGGGCTTCGAACAGGCGATTGGCGTACACCATCACGCGATCGAAGTTGTTTTCGTTGGCAACGGAGGCGAGCGCCGAGCAGATGGCGTACTGCGCCGCCACCTTGTCCGGAATCCTCGCGGATTCCGGGGCGGCCAGCACCGAATCGACACTGGGCAGCTCGCGATAGATCTGGCGGAACGACTCAAACTCGAGCGCCGCGCCCTCGCCCACCGCGCCGGCCGAGACGATGATCTCCATGCCGGGCGGTACCAGCGGCAGTTGACGCGCCAGGTGCCCCCAGCCTCGCGGCGAGGGCAGGTTCTCCACTTCCTTGCTGCGCTCGGACGAGAGCAGCAGGTCAGGACGGAAGCGCAGAAAGGCAATCAGCACGGGCGGCACATGGTTCGTGACCGCCCACCGTGTCCAGTCCTCGATCGTCGGCTCCAACTCAACGATGGTGCTGAAGCGGGATTTCAACGGATCAAGGATGTTGGACACCGCCGCGTTGTCGCTGCGACGGTTGGTGGCGGCAACAAAGGTGACGTGGTCCGGCAGGACGTGTTCACCAATGCGCCGCGCGAGCAGTAATTGCATCTTGGCCGCCTGGACGGCCGGCGAGGCTTGTCCAAGGTCATCGATAAACCAGACCAGCGGGCGCAGGCTGTTGAGCGCGGTGGCCAGATCCCCGAACGGCAGGAACTTGGCACCCGCGCCATCCGTTGCCGGAAAGGGCAAGCCCTTGGAGTCGGTCGGATCTTCCACCACCGGGTGGGAGATCAGCAGGTCGTAGCCTGCAGCCTTGGCAGCGCTGGCCACGATATCGCTCTTGCCGATGCCAGGCGCCCCGGTGATGAGGACGGGCAGGCGTGCGGGAATGAAGGCCGCGAGCAGGGTGTGCAGTTGGGAAGGGTTCACTTTCATGGGATGTCCTAAAGGGAAGTCCCACAAAGCCACCCGCCCGACAGGGATGGTGTCCCTGTGGGAAGGTTCAATGAATAGGCCAGCTCGAAGCTGGCAGAGGTCGATGCGTCAGGAGACGCGGGTAAAACGCGGTTTGGACTGATCCGAACCAGTACGAACAGCGCTCAGTAGACAGGCTAGCTCAGAGTCAGCGGATTAGGCCGACGAAACATGATGAAATTAGCGTCCCTTTTGGGGCGAGAGAGAAAATCTCCCCGGCACAGGGCCGGGGAGTAACGCGAGGAAGCCAATCAGGCGGCCACTGCCATCGAAGCGGACGCCACGGCCAGTCGCGACCGGGCATAGTCCAGCGTGCCATCCTTGGCCTGTAGACGTCTGATGGTCCGCGTCGCCGGCTGCTCGATGTAGTAGACCCGAGCGCTGCCGCGCGGGAAATGCCGGATCTGGCTGAAACCTTGGTTAATGCACAGGTCGACATACTCGCGCCCGTTCATTTTCCTGCCATCGACACTCCAGCGCGACGCTTCGGCCCGCTCGCGCGCCCGCTCCGCATCATCCGCCTGCAGGCGCTCGGTGCGTGCAGTCTGCGCCTGAGCTTCCCAATGCTGCTGTTCAGCCTCGGAAAACCCGCACAGCTCGAAAATGCGGCGGCGCCGTGTGACAGCGGGTACGCCGGTCAGGACAACGCCGAATTGCTCACGCAGCGCACGCTTGGACGATGTGTTGCGATCGTTCGGCGTGTCCAGCGTTTGCAATAGCGTTGCGATGTCGCGTTGCATGACCGCCAAGGCAAACCGGTTCGGCCATGAGAAGCTGGCGTGGTCACGTTCGATGGCGGCAAGCGCCGTCTCGCGTTGCAAGCAGCGCTCACTCATCGCGCCCCTGGCGCGCTCAGCCTGTGCGCGCGCAAGCCGTTCGGCGTACCGCTTGGCACCGATCAGCGAGTGAAGGCGGGCAGCCAACGGCGAGACAGGCGCGGCATCATCACCGCTCGGCGGCTTGCCGACGGGCGCCGCCAAAGGCGGGATCACCTGCGCAGCATAGAGCGCATCGTCGACCGTCACGTAGGTGCAGTCGTCTGGCAAGGGCTTCACCAGTGCGATGAGCCGCGCGGCGTTGCGATCGGTAATGGCGAGCTCGTCTTGGCGCATCACGTCGCACAGCGACTGCAGCTTGCCTGGCGACAAGGCCCCGCGCAGCGCTGGCACCGCGATTAGCGTCCGCAGCCAATGCAGGTCGTGCCGACCAGCATCTGCCGCATCACCGTCGTGGCGGTAGGCATTGAGGATGCAGTCGCGCACCGGCTCGCCCCGCTGAAGCGCGTAGGCAACGTGCACTTCGTAACGCGAATTGACGCCAGCGCCAGGCGAGTACTCAGGGCCGTTGGTCCCGTAGCCAAATCGGCGATCGAATTCCACTCGGATGAACTCGTAGGCATCGAACGGCTCGACCACCGCGAACAAATCGAGGTTGGCCGCTCCGAGGTCCGCGACCTGGTCGGGATCGACCGCTTCGTTGGTGAAGACCGCAAGGCGGCCGGCCGCATAGACGGCAAGCCACGACGTACGGCTCATCTCGTGCGGACGCAGCACCTTGCCCTGCGGACGGACGATGAAGCGCTCAACCTCGTCCAGGATGGACGTGAGGATCGCCTTCGGGTCGCCGGCGGGCCGCACCGCGAATTGCCCGGAGTGCAGCCGCAAAACGGGAATGGCGCCGCGCTCGACATGGCGAACCGAGATGCCTTCTGCGCGCAAGCCGGGCTTGGGCCCAGGTTCGAGATTCAGATAAGCCAGCACGCCGGCTAGGGTCGTGCGGGTGTCGACCCGTTCCGGGCCAGTCGAGATAACGTACATGATTGCTCCGGCAGAGAACGGAGCATGCCCATCGGGGCATTGCCCCGCGTGGGTGAGATGGTGAAAGGGTTATTGCGGCATGTCCGCCAGCGCGTCTTCGCGAGCGTCCGCGATCCAGGCGAGCAGGTCGGCGGACTGGATCTTCCAGACGGGGCCGCGGATGTAGCCGGTGGCGATCGTGCGCGCAGGCACGAACCAGCCGGACTCCAGCAGCGCCGTCAAGACGTCGTTGGGAACGTTCCAGGCTGCAATGAACACCTCGTCTTCGGCCAGTTCCTGGTCGGGAACGTTGGCAGTGAGGTCGAGGTAAGGTAGGTAGTCGTCGGCACAGATCAACGCCAGCGCCGGCCGATTGTTGTTGCGATAGACGTGGACGCGAAGCTGCAGGCCTGCTGGGTAGCTGACCATGCCCGCGCCGATGATGTGTTCTTCCATGGGGCACTCCTGAGGGCTACAGGGCTGCCCCAACGGGGCACGCCCCGGTGGGTGGGTAAACAAAAACGCACCCCTTACAGGGTGCGCTATAGAAGACATCCAGAAATCTGGACGCCTAGGAAATCGACGGCGACTTGCGATCGTGAGAACTACGGATCACTTAGTCCTTGTGAACGCGTTTGCCGTTCTGGCCGGCCCACAGGAGCAAGCCTGCAATCGCACCGCCAAGAATCACAACAAACAAGCCGAGGGTCATTCTTAGTCTCCCTTCGAAAGGATTGCGCCTGCGAAGAATAGTACAACACCGACTCCGACCAGGCTAATCACGTCGGTTACGGCACGGATGGACCAGGTGTGGTTGGTACCAAGGTAGCCGGCCGCACCAATCACCGCGGCTGCCGACAGCGTGTGAGCGAAACGACCCGACTGCTGTCGTTGCTCTTTAGTTGGCTCAGCCACTGCCTTCCATGCCAGAACCAGCAGGCTGCGGCGCGCGCGCCGACTGCGGTCCATTCGGTAGGTTGCCCCGCCGTCATGAAGCAGAGGGAATTGATACCCGTCTTCGTGAGCTACCAGCGCATAGCCGATGCCCACCGCCTTTGCCTGCTCGATGAGCGTCAGGAAGCTTGTCGGCAAGGTCACGAGACCGCTGGCATGATCGTACTGGGCTTTGCCAGTGGTCTCCTCGCCGGTGGTTCCAGTGAATGTCACTTTGATAAGTGTGGTCATAGCCTCCCCCTAGCTTCGGCGGCTAGCCACCACACGCAGCGTAGCAACGAGCGAAGCATAGCCTTCGGGCGAGCCGATCGAATGCAAGCACACCGCGTTGTCGCGACCGCCCGTATGGTCGTCGCGGCCGCGGCAGGTGCGAAAGCTCATGTGAGCAGCGTTTTGCTGTGGCGCATGGGCGATTTGCACGTACAGGCTGTCGGTGTGCAGCGCATAGAGATCGGCCTGGTGGCGGCGGTGCCGGCGCTCGCGCACAGTGAAGTCTCGCTGGCGCAGGCCAAGGTCGCAGGCCAGACGGCGGAAGACGCGCGAAGCATCGCGTTTGAGGTTGGCGCAGGACGCGGCATTGCCGGGCTGATGCGGCTGTGTAAAGGACTTGGGGATTTTCATGGCAGATCTCGAAAATGATCGGGACGGCCATCCCCATCGGGACGGTGTCCCGAGAAGGGTGAAGGTCTGGACAAGCCAGACGGGGGTTCGATGCGTCTTGGACGCGATCAAAGAGTGTTTGCCGAATCGCTCGTCGATTGAGCAAGCACTCTGGTGCGGTGTGCGCGGCGCCCGAAGGCGCCACGCATTCCGGATCAGTCGATGTCCAGCAAGCGGTTGATCACGCGCGCCGTCTGCCACGCCTGGTCGCGGCTGAACATCTTGGCCACAACGAGCTTGCGCAGCGCCGTGCTACCGGTGGGACCTTCGACGGCAGTCGCGATGTGATCGACGTGCACGCGCCAGCCTTCCGAGCAGCCGCGGTCGACCGAGACCGCGAAGCGATGGCGGGCGTGCTCTGCCGGCCAGACCGCGTCGGGCAACAGCCCGTACTGCGCCTCGTTTGCGTCAGCAAAATGATTTGCCGGAATGATCCACTCCGGCTCGAGGTCGATGGCGCGCAGCGTACGCGCAAGAAGGCTGGTGACTTGGTCGACGGTCTTGCCTTCGGTCTGGATCGGGGTGATGGATTGCATAGTCGGCTCCATGGCACGGGACGCCGATCACGAGGGCGGTGCCCCGTGGGTGCAAGGGATGGTCCTGGCGGTGCCAGGCGCGGATTTCGATGCGTCGTGGACGCGATCAAAAGCGCTTGCCCAAGCGCGAACGCTGGGGCAAGCCCTCTTGGGGCTTGCGAGGGATGGGAGCACCGGCAAGCCGGTGCTCAGTTCAACGCGTCAGGCGATAGCCGCCGCCCGACGACACCAGGTACAGTTGTTCGCCGACGACGAACTGCTGATCGGCGCCTTGTGCCACGACGAGCTGGCGGCCGCTGTCCGTGCGGACAATGACCTCCACGCCGTCGCGCTGCGACAGGTGCGTAGCCGCGACCTGCCCGATGACACCCGCTGCCGTGCCCGAGAGCGCGCCGGCGATGTAACGCCCATCGCCGTTGCCGATGACACGCGCACCGAGTACTGCGCCAACCAACGTGCTGAGGATTGCCGGCACACCGGAGTTAGCCGACAACATGCTGTCGCCCGCAATGGTGACGTTGCGCACGCGCACTACCGTCACCTGCTCCGCGGAACCGGCGCGCATGGCATCGGAACCGCGGTAGACATTGGGCGAACTGAGCAGCGCGGCCACTGATAGCACTGACAAATGCAAAGAGGAGGAAATAACGCTTGAACATGCTGGCCTCACATGAAAATGGGCCAACATGCCTACGGGCAGGAAGGCCCGTAGGGGAAAAGCTGTGCCAGCGGAGATGCCGGCGTGGTCGATGCGTCAGGGACGCGAGAAGTGCAGCTATCTTAGCAGTCCGGGCATCGTTTGTGGAGCCGTCTCAGGCGAACGCGTCGATCCGGATAGACCTGGGCGTGACGGTGATCCGCACGGACTTGCAATCTGCATTGGCCAGGGTCTCCTTGAGACCGGTCAGAGACAGACGCTCACCGAAATCATCGCCACCAAAACCGCGCCGGGCGTTCTCATAGAACTCCGCATCCACGGCCGGGTTGCACCCCTTAAAGTAAAACAGACACTGCTACTCCGGCTTGGGGCCGGTGCTATAGCCCACATAAGCGCCGTGGTCCTTGGCGATAAAAAACTTCTCGGACTTCGCCGCGTCGCAGAAGGCGACAAGGGACTCAACCTGCGAACGGGAAAGCGTGATTTGAGGCATCCTGAAAAGGTGAACGGAGCAAGCCCCCGAGGGACTTTGCCCCGCAAGGAATGACGAATGACGATTAAGCAGGATCTGCCAGGACAGGCGCATCGCCATCCACGCGGATAAGCGTTGCGATAATGCGCGAGATTGCTTGGGAGGAATTTTCCCTGTTGTTCACGGAAGTTTTCCGAAGAGACAAGGGATTGTGAGGAAGCGAACCTTCACGCTGCAGCCCGTTGGCTGTCTGTCTGGTGTCGGAACGTCCGCAGGGTTCACGCGAGCGACGGGGACCGGCGACTCCGCCCAGAAGAGCAAAGCCGGGCCGTCAGCCTCGCGTGGTCGCACAGTGCCAACGAAGTCTTCGCGCCCGCAGAGGCTGACGCGCGTATTGTCGGTACCGTTGTGATGGAGATAGACGCCGCCGCGGTCAGCGGCGAGTTTGCCCTCCAGCGCCAGGAAGACGCGGTGGAAGTCATAGAGGTGGCGCGGGTCGCACTGCCCCGGCTCACCGCTACCCCGATGGGGACCGATGGCGCGACGGTAGACGGGATAGCACGGATCGCGCCGCACAAATTCGAATGGTGTGCCGCCGTGCACCAGTTCGGCCCAGCCGGGCCGCTCGGTATCGAGGCGCAGGTCCAGCAAGCCAAACTTGCCGCGCACCGGCTTTACGCATTCGATGACGTTGTGGGGCAGGATGCAGCTTACGCAGATGGCGTCGCCAAGCTGGTTGGCCTTCTCTGCGCGGAACACGCCCATGCGTTGTCCGTCCATGGCAACCAGACGGGTTTCGCGTGCCATGGCCTCAACAAAGACTCCATTGAGCCAATGGCGGGGATCCTGCTTGGGCGCAAGCAAGGCGATGGCCTTGAGCTGGCGCGGGTCAATCTGGATGATTTGGTTCACGTCTGTGCTCCGGGGAAAGACAGGAGCACAGCCACGGGGACAATGCCCCAGTGGGTTGCGAATACCTGACGGACGTCAGGCTCGGAAAGGTCGATGCGTCGGTGACGCGAGAAGTGATAGGGATACTAGCACAGCATCCCGCCTACCACTAGCCCGCGACCCTGGCCAGCACGCTCGCCTTTGCCGGAATGCGAGCCTTCACCCGCGCCAGATAGGCAAAAATCTGGGTGTGCTGCGTATCGCCCAGGTTGCCAGAGACTTCGACCGACAATTCCTCATTGGAGCACAGGGCACCTCTCGTCAGATTGGCAGAGCCAATGAGCGCTGTGTATCGGTCGCCCTGCTCGAAATAGTAGATCTTGGAATGTAGGTAGAAATCTCTCACCAAAACGTGCGACACGCCCAATTCGGTGAGCCGCTGAATGGCAACTTGCTCTGTTTCTTCGGCTCGGTCACCCTTATTCGAGTAGACGGTAACAGTGGCGCCCCGGCCTACTGCGGCCAGCAGCGCGGACTTCAGCACATCGACACCCTCCTTCTTGAGCCATCCAGAAACGATGACTACATTGCTGGCCGCCTCAAGCAACTGGCCGACCCGGGTCAGGTGATTATTGTGCTTCGACTCATTGATGATCAGTTCAATCATGCCTCTATACGAGCCATATATGACCCGCTTTGCTTCCGACGAAACCCAGCACTGTACGCGCGCAGCACGAAGAAAAAACCCCCAACTTTCGTCGGGGGTGGTTGCATGATCGCGCATCGCGCTGTCATTTTGCCGCGCCGCGCTTGCGCGTCGGCTTGGCACTGAGGTCATAGCCGAATCGCGCCCACGCCGCAGGATCAATCGGCAATGGGTTGGTCCGCCCCGCCTCCAGGTTCACAAACACGCCTGAATACTTCAGCGTGCCCGTCCGGAAGAGCGTCCACAACAGGTTGAAGGCCTGCACCGCGATCGCCTGATTGATGACCAACGACTGCTTGCGCAGCGCGTCGGCCATCGAACAGGACGGCGCAGTGTCGGCCTTGTCGCCCCTCGGATCGATCAGTTCCGGGAACAGGTCGCCCACATGGGGCAACCGGCTTTCCCGCTTGCCGCGCACCTGGCCGAGAATGACCTGACCGCGGTCTGTCTCGTTGCCGCAATCCAGGTAGTAGCCACCGGTGCCGCGCTCGAGCGCGCCAAGAATGGCCTTGCGCGCCGCGCGGGAGTCCACGCAACCGACCGCCATGTCGCAGACAAAGCGATCCTGGCTGCCGATCCGTCGCGGGCGGGCTTCCCAGCGGGTGCCCATCAGCAGGTTAAGGCGGTTCACCAGCAAGGTCGCCTTGTGCTGGCCGACGTCGTTCGGGTAGAAGCCCTGGCGGCCGACGTTCGTCTCGCTCACTGTGTCGTCATCGTAGACCGTGCACTCGATGCCGCCGGGGTGGCCGAGTTCGAGCATGGCGTGGTGCAGACGCGCCAGTGCAGGCAGCAAGGCGCTGCCGGTACCGCCAGCGCCCACTACCACTACTTTCCACGCATTGACGCGCATCGTTTCGGGGATATGGTGCTCGAAACTCATCACACTACCTCCTGGGCCCGTGCAGCCGCGTACCAGTCGCCTGGTACACGGTCCACTGCCTCGAAGATCCCCTTGGCACAGAGCCGCAGGCACAGCGACGGTGTTGCGGCGAGGCAGTTCCCCATCACGAAGGCGAATTTCACGTCATGCTGATCGTCATCGTTGTCGGTCGATGAGAAGTACGCCGGGAAGTTGCCATGCGAATGGCAATCCACCACCAGCACTTCTCCATCCGCCAGCGCCGGCCGGTCGTACTGCAAATGACCGCGCCCGTGCGACAGCATCGTGACCGGCACCAGCCGGAATGCGCAAGTTGCCGGATGCCAGACGATCCAGCTGCCGGTCTCGTTGGGCATGGCCGCACGCGCCAGCTCGGCAAACTGCCCGATCAGGTGCGCGGGCAGCTTGCCGCAGCGCAGGTCCGTCGCCTCGGCCGCGGTGCCATACGGCACCGCAGTCTTGACGTCGAATTGGCCCACGCGGCGCACGAGCCGCAGCCATGGCCGCGACACTTCCAGAAACACGCCGTTGGCGGCGATAAGCAGGCGTTCTCCCGTCGCTTCCAGTGGTGCCAGTTCGCCGAAGCGCGGCACCATCACGGACGGAAAGGATTGCTGCAGGGTAATGTCCATCGGATGCATGTTCAGTCTCAGAATTGCCCGGCGATCAGGTTGCCGAGGGATTGGTTCATGGGGATGAGCGCCGCTTTTGGGAAGGTTGGAAACCTCCCGTCCAGCATGTCGCGCCAGAAGGCGTAGAAGCCGTCGTCATAGTCGACCCGCTTGCCGCCGTGATTGGGATGGGTGAAGGCAGAGGCGAAGAACGCCCCTTCCCAGCCGGCTATGGACGCCGCGTCGATCTGCTTTGGCACGTGGGCCGTGCCGATGCAGATCTTCCCGTGGTCCCAGGTATTGAAGTAAGGCGGCTCGTACAGCATCGATTCCGGCGTCGGGCGCTCATCCTCCATCAGGGCGAACACACGAAAGCCGGCAGGCGACGCGTGAAAGACCAGTCCGGGATGGGGCGTCATGGCACTGCGATCGCCCAGCTCCTCGCAGTTGAAGTACACGCGGCGATTGCCGGGCGGACACCACCAGGTGATGGCATCCGGGCCGATCGACAGCACGTTGGGCGTCAAGAACTCGCCCTTGGGCAGCGAGGCCTCGGCGACCTGACGCACCGCCTGGATCAGCGCACGCCGGTTCAGTGGCGTGCCGGCTCCGATCACGGGTCGCCCCGTCTGAGCATCGGTGACGATGCGATGCGCCGTGGCATAAGAGAACGCACTGAGGTCAGTCCCATACAGCAGAATGGCCCCTTGCAGGGCCACATCATGGTCGCGTGAAGCACTATGAATCTTGGCCATGTGGCCCTCCTATTCAGAAATTAAGGTGAGAACGCGGTCGAGTGCCGCGATGACGTCCATCATGTCGGCCAGTTGCTTGAACTGGCGCCGGATTGCGCGAGGGGTATTTGCCAGCGGAATTAGCGACTGATACATCGTGGCGTCGCCCCCGCAATTCAGGGAGTCGAAGTGGTCATCGAGGATCTGGCCCACCCAGTGCCCCCTCCACATGCAGAGCGTCGCAGCCGAGTAGGCAGGTTCTGCCCATTGCGCGTGGTTGAGTGCACGGCTGCGCCGGGTCCGGGCGAGTACCGCCTGTAGGTCCAGCAGCGCAAGGCAAATTCGGCGTGGCAGGCCACGTTTTTGACCCGCCAGCGCCTCCAGTTGCGGAGCGCGCAAGCAGTCGATGCGCACGGATTTGTCCCGTCGCGCAAATGCAGGCACCGCGTCATCTGGGGCGAGCACTGGCAGTACCTTGGACGGCAGGTAGCGCTCGATCTCGGAGCTGTCAGCGTCGCCGAACCGCTCGCCGAGAAACTCCCGCGCCTCCTCATCGCTCATTGTCGGATCGCACTCCCACCACCAGCGGGCGAACATGTCCGCCAGCTCGTCTGGCGTGCGCACGAAGAGCGATCGACCCGCAGCCTCGTTGACGAGGTGTGTGGCCGTGTACAGCAGGGCGGGATCAGCGCGGCGCATGATATCGGCACGCTTCCCGATCTCGAACACGGCTTCCTCGTCAAGCTCGATCGCCAGGTACAACGGCGCATGGAGGTCTTCGTCCCATCCGAACTGATCGACCTGCTCCCTTGCGGCAGCCAGGTCGAGCAACGCGAACGAGAAGTTCAACCGTTTGCACTTGGGCATGCGCCGGCGCAGCCAGGCGAACATGGCCTGCGCGAACGCATCACCGGCGCTGGCCGCCCCCTGCACGTCCCGGGCCGCCAGCACGCCGGTTTCGAACTGCTTGCGGATCAGCCTGAGCGTGTCCGCGCCCTCGCCGTACTGCAGCTTCCCGCGGGCGGGAATCTCGGCCGAGAGCGAGGGTAGCGTCAGAAAACCATGGGCAGGTCGACGTCTGGCAGCGGGAGGCTGTCGCGATGGCGTCCAGCCGGGCCCTGATGCAATGAAGATTTCATCAGATGGGCGAGCATCGAACAGCACGATTCCATCTCCTCAGAATGTGAAAAAACCGCCCTTTCGGGCGGTTTCTGGTTGGAAGGCAGGCAGAAGTCCGGACTGGACAGTGCCTGCATCAAGTCACGCTTACGCATGGCAGCCCTTGGCGCCGGCGGCGCGCACGAACGTGTAGCGCATGACGGTCCCGTTATGCACCGGACCATCCACCGTGGCGGTGGTCAGCTCGGGGTACTGGGCGGTGTACATGTCGCGCACCTGGTCGGTCGAAAATGCCGGGCCAGGATCCATCAGGGTCATGCCGTTGTAGATGAATTCACGGGTCAGTTGCTGGACAGTCAGGCTCATGGTGTCGCTCCTTATCCGAGCAGATCGGCGAGGTTGGTACCGCTCGGCTCGGGCGAGGATGCCTGGGGCGCGGGGGCCGCAGCCTTGCCCTCGCCTTCCGCGTTGTCGTCCGTGCCGTCAGTCCCATCCGCATCATCGGAAGACGATGCGACCGGCTTGCTGTTGGCCTTGGATAGCGCCTTCTGTGCCTTGGTAGACTGCGCGCTGGTTGCCGCGTTCAGGATCGAAGCAGTGGCTTCGACCTGTTCGGCCAACGAGCGATGCGAGACCGACACCGAGGAGATTGCCTGGGCAAAGCCCTCGTCCAGTTCCGCCGGGGAGGCGGTCAGAGCGAGCGGGGTGGCCAGCGCCGCGTCAGCGGCCTTGGAAACGACCGGTGCAACGACAACAGCCATCGCGTCACCCTTCATGGTTAGCGTGAGCACAACCTTGTCGCACGCGGTGACGAGCGGAACGAGTTCCTGAAACATGGGGAGATCCTTGAAAAGATGAGTAAATGGGGGAAAGCGACCGCCGGGAAGCGGTCGATTGCGATCAGAAGCGAAGAACCTTGGGCAGCTTGCCCGCGTATTCGAATCCGTCGACGTTGAGCAACGCCTCGATCAGATCCGGCTTGGACTTGTTAAAGACCTTGGCGAAGTTGTCACCAAGTGCGGCACGCAGGCCCAGCTCGTCGGCCAGCACCTTAATTTCCGACTTGGTCAGCAGCCCCAGGAAGTCTTTGGACTTCTGCAGGTTCCAATGCTGGCGCAGATCCAGCTTGTGGTATTGGCAGAGCGCCACAAGGTGATTGACTTCGATCCCCTCGATGGCCGCGACGGTCATTGCTGTGGTCAGCGTGACACGCTTGCCGGCATCCAGCTCCTGCACGGTGGACAGGTTCTTCTTGAGGTCGGTGGACGTAGCCTTCTCGTCCGTCAGCTTCTCGAAGATCTTGCCCATGATGTCGCCACCAATGTTGCGCGAGAGGCCGGACAGCGCCACCGCCAGCAGGTAGATGTTGGCGGTCTCGGGAACGCTTGCGGCCTCGCGGCGCAGTGCCTTGCGCCACAGCGCGACCCGGTAGGCTTTCACCTTCTCGGTCTCGCTGATGTGCGTGACAGCCTTTTCCTCTGCAGGCGTTTTGGTCGAGCCTTTGGCAGTCGTGGATGAACCCGCGGCTGCAGCGGCCGGCTTTTGTGCGTTCGCCTTGGCGTCGCGCTCAGCCTTCAGGCGTGCCGCGATCTTCTTGCTGTTGCAAGCCGTATCGAAGCACTGACCACGGAAGACCTTGCCGATGCTATCCGGCAACGCGCTGACCGCCGCGCCATAGTGCTCGCAGGCATGGCAGGCCTTCGCCTGATCTTCGCCAACGCCGGTCGGACCGTCCACCACCAGTTGCACGCGCGTATGGTTGTCCCCCGCACGCACAATCCGGATCACCGGGTACTCATCCTTCAGGCCGTAGGCTACCGTTTCCAGTTGCTTGTCGGTCTTCTGCGTGTAGCAGGCGCGGTTGGTGCAATTGCCGGTCGCAATCGCCTCGCCGAACATTTCCGTCTGCAACGACGAGTTGTGTGGGCAAGCAGCGCAGTCGGCCTTATCGAAGATTGCCGTAGCGAGGCTGCACGCGGCGGCCTCGATGGTCTTCTTCAGTTCGGCCACCGACTTCTTCTCGCCCACGATGACGGGCAGGAGCTTGTCCTGCTTGTCCTTGGCGAGCGTCGCTAGCAGTTCGGCGTGGCCAAGCTGGATGGTGCGGGTGTTGAGCGCGTCCAGAACGGACGTGCTGCAGTTCATCAGCCCCAGGCGCTTGTCCAGCGTGGAGCGGGACCAGCCCAGGATCTTGGCGGCTTCCTCGCGGTCGCCCTTAAGTTGTCCAACGATCCGTGCGGCAGCCACGGCTTCCTCGGAAGGGGCCATGTCCGCACGCTGGACGTTCTCGATGAGGGCGAGCCGGTCGGCCTCCTCTTCGGTCATCTCGCGGATGGTGACAGGGATGGGATAGTCGTCGCCGTGCGCCGCCCTCGCGGCACGCAAGCGGCGTTCACCGGCCACCAGCTCGTAGCCGTCATCGCCCAACGGACGAATCAGGATTGGCTGGATAACACCGTTCTCGCGAACGGAATCGGTGAGCTCCGCCATTTCGGCAGCATCGAAGTACTTGCGCGGGTTGCGGCCAGGACGGATCTTGCCGAGGGCGATAGTGGGGCTTTGCATGATTGGGCTCTCCGGATGGGGAATGGGAACCCGTTGCCGCACCGGGAACAGGTTCCCGATGGGATAAGAAAGTGAAATTGGCAGCCCGGCGATGCGGGAGGCCAAATTACTGCGAAAAGCTGTGCACCAGGCGGTGCGTGGTCGATGCGTCAGGGACGCGGAAGTAGCCGTAAGGATAAACCAATCGAAACTTGCGCGCCAGATGGCCGCGACCCAACTACACGGCGCAGGACGAAAAAAAAGGCCCTCCACAACGGGAGGGCGAGTCCTAAGAGGTCTTGGGTCCGTAGCGGGGGCTACGGGAAATCATCTTATCGCGGAACCGACGCAGTCCATCCGGCGAAAGCTCACGAATTTGCTATCTCTTTTGAAGGATCGCCCACCATGCGCACAATGAAGCGTTGTTCATGCTGCGGGGCTAGGTCGCGGTCAAGGCCAGAGGGCTCAAATCGACCCCTTGCAGTCTTTCGGAAAAACTGACTCAATGTCGGCTTTGCAGCGCTTGCGGTCGCCTTGTCAGTGGGCGCCTGGTAGCGCAGCCCATCAAAGCTTTGGTAGCACGTCCTGCTCGAAGATCTCCATCGGCATCAGGCCGTTGATACTGCAGTTCTTCCCGTGCAGTTCGTGCAACCGCTCCTGGTAGCCGCCGACGGCGACGAGGCCGTAGCCCAGCCGCCCGCCATCAAGAGTTACCTCCCGGGACGGCAGCTGCTTCATGAGCTCCAGCATGGCGGACCTCTCGCGCGCCAAGTAGGTCTCGACCGGCATGCCCTGCCTTCTGAGGATCGCCCGAGACTCTGGTGAGACGAGCTCCGTTGGTGTCACTCGGTAGGGTCGAAACTCCTTGGTGGCCGCCATCACCGGCAAATACTGCGCCATTGCATCTTTGTCATACATCTGGTGCCGCACCGTGACGTCGACTACCGTGAATGGTGGGGCCACCACAATCGCGTGGGGCGCGACGAACTGGCGCTGGTCGATCGAGTAGAAGTAGCGAGGCGTGACCGACACCGATAGCGGGAAGTGGATGGCCAGATTGCTCTTCGCGGTGTAGTTCCACACGCCGAGCTCGTCGAGAATCCGCGAAAGAACGCCCGACGCGACTACGCACAGCCCGTGCCGCCCATCGCGCGCAACGCGGTCGGCCACGGCCTCTGCCGCGACCAGGATCTTGCGCTCGGCCTGTTGCAACTCATCGGCCGTGTAACTTCTAGTCTCGACGAGACGCGCGACCATGTTCAGTGCCTTCGGGTCTTGCGCTTCGGCGCGCAGAAATTCTGGCGTGTCATGCAAGCGCGGCCTCGACGGGTCGATACCACGTTGAACGAACCAGGCGTCGAGCCCCTGCTGGGTGCTCGCGTTGCTCAATGGCCAAAGCCCCACCGAAGCCGGCTTCGAGGTCACTTGATCGCTGACGGCCAGCAGCTTTCGTCGTTTAGCTTCTCCCATATTCTCCCTTCAGTGTAGTAGTACCGAGCGCTTGAGCATGCGCATGGCATTGTACGCATGACGAGTAGATGTCAGATGGTTCGATCCCTCCATTCGGCAGGCTCGACACCTTCAATGCACGGCCGAGCATCTACATGCCAGAGTCGATGGCGGTGGGGACTCCCAAAGCAACATCGTGGCCGCCCGCCGGTTTTGCAACGCTCGCCGACACCAGGGTAAAGCAGCGCGGGACGCCGCCCATCACAAGGAATATGTAGAGCGGGTCATGCGCCGGAGACAGTGGCACCACCCCTGGGTCTTCGAAAGGCTGCTGCGTTCAGGCGGGGTGGTGAACCCGCCGACCCCCGCCGCCGCAGCCACCGATTGCTGAAATCCGCGCCTTGACTCCTTCGGTCGTCCCGTGACGACCGCTTGGCTGCGGCCAGCGGCTGGACCGATCCCGACCCAAAGCGGAAGTAGCGCAGGTGGATCCGACCATCGAAAGGAGACATTCGAGGCTTTGGCGCGAACAGCGTCTTCCTGCGTCGTTGCCCACGGCAATCCAATATAATGCTCAGCGAGCACACCGACACGAAGCCATAGATCGGCATAAGGGAGGACCAACCTTGCGCATCAACCACGCCGCTCAGATCTGCGCGCTTTCGGCATCGGACCTTGAAGATTTCGTCGACGACTGGATCGCTCAGCGTTGCAAAGACTACTCCGCCCATGAACTTTGGCGTGGAACGGGTGACATGGGGCGCGATGTGACTGGATACGTGACTGACCGTCGCCTGGAGGGCCCGTGGGACAACTTCCAGTGCAAGCAGCTCAGTTCGAAGCTGTCCGAGCACTCGGCCTTTGTCGAACTCGGCAAGATTTTCAAGAACTCGGCCGATGGCGCGTTTTCCTTGCCGCGGGCGTACACCTTCGTCGCGCCGTACGGCCTTGTTCGGAACGCGCGGGACTACATAGCGCATCCCGAAAAGTTCAGGCAAGCCTTCCTGGACCGGTGGGACACCTACATCGCTGAGGACCTGGTGGAGAACCAAGTCGTCAAGCTGACCCCGAAGATCGAGGCCAAGATCAAGGCCTTCGACTTCAAGAAGGTTGACTGGATCGACGCGACGCGCCTCGCCAAGGATCCCGCGTGCAAACCAGCGCTGGTTGCATGGTTCGACGCCGATCCGGGGTCGTGGGTCAGGGATGTCGTGCCCGACGAGATTCAGGCTAGTGAGTCGGCCTACATTGGCCAGTTGCTCAAGGTCTACGACGAGAAGGGACCCGGGACGTATTCCGACGCCGCGGCGGCGCTCGCTTGTCCGGAGGTCGGCCCGAATCTGCGCATACAGCGCACCCGCTTTTTCGATTCCGTGGCCTTTGAACGGTTCTATCGGGATTCCACGCCCAAGGAGTACCTGGCAAATTTCAAGGATGAGATCTACCTCGGTGTGGTCGATGTCCATCAGGGCGCGCATACGGACCGGTTCAGTCGGCTCGGACGAGTGATGCAGCAAGCGGCCGTCCTGCAGCCGTCCGGCGTGCTCGCCAAGCACGCGAGCCCGCCAGTCAAGCAAGGCACCTGTCACCTGCTTGCAAACGAGGGGCTGCTGCCATGGGACCACTAGGGCGCAATGCACCAGCGCATCCATTCAACAGCACGCTTGAAACCGGAATCAGGGCGCTGGTGGTGCTGGAGGCCTTCTACCCGCGGCGCTGCGACCTTCTGGAAATGACTTGGCTCGACCACCTCGTCGTACACACCGGCGACCTCGACGGCCAGGATGTACCTGGGAGCCTGCATCCGGACCTGCCCAATCGTGCGGGCGAATTGCTCGTGCGGCGCCAACTAGTCGAGAAGAGCCTGCGTCTCATGCAGCAGGTGCATCTCATTGACGTAATCGAAACTGAGGATGGCATTGCGTTCGGCGCCAGCGAGGACGCGCCGAGCTATCTGGACCTACTGCAGGCGCCATATTCCCTTGCCCTCAAGGAACGCGCCAAGTGGATGGCCGACCGCTTTGCCGGCATGCAGAGCGCCGAGATGCGAGCATTGATCGAAAGCCGCATCGGGCGCTGGACCGCTGACTTCCGGGTCGAAGAGCTGCCTGTGGGGAATCGGAAATGAACGGCATCCGTCTCCGCCATCTTGTCTTCACTGGCCCGAACATCGAGTCCGCTGAACTTGAGTTCGACGATGGTCTCAACATCATCTACGGTGCCTCCAACACCGGGAAGTCCTTTGCGTCCAAAACCATCCTCTTCATGCTGGGTGCGAACACTAGCCTGCCCGAAACCGAGGAGGTGGCCGCGTACGACGGTGCCTGGCTGGGCGTCACCTTGGGCGAACAGGGCGACTTCACGCTCTATCGAGCGACGCGTGGCGGACACCTCAAGCTGTACACGGGCCTAGTCAAGGGCGCGCCGGCAGACAACGGGGAAGTGCTGCGGGAAAAGCACGACCAGAAGCGCACCGATACCGTATCGCATCGACTACTTGATGTGATCGGCCTTGCCGACAAGTGGGTGGTTCGTGACGGCAACGGGAAGAAGGACTCGCTGTCCATCCGCCTGCTGTCGAAGTACGCCGTGGTGGCCGAGGACGACATCATGTCCGAGACCAGCCCTGTCTATTTGTCGGGAAGCCCGTCAGAGCGCCCGTTCGAACGGAACCTCTTTAAGCTCCTGCTCACTGGCAACGACGATTCGGCCGCCGTGACCGTCCCAAAGGAGACGGAGCGCAAGGCGGCCAAGACTGCGAAAATTGAGTTGGTCGACGAACTGCTGGCGCAACTGGACGCTGAGCTCGGCGAGGAGCCCCCAGTCGAGAAGGAAACCGACGAGCAGCTTAGGCGCTTGGATCAGAGTGCCGACGGTTTGCTAACTCGGTTGCAGACTGCGCAGAACGAGCTGGACAGCCTCGTCGTTGAGCGACGCACCACGGTCGACCGTTGCCGCGAGTTGGAAGAGCGCGCCGATGAGCTGGAGCTCACGCTGCAGCGTTTTGCAAAACTGCAGGGGGTCTACACATCCGACTTGGAGCGTCTGCACTCCATCGAAGAAGGCGGGTACGTGCTGGTGGCGATGGCCGGACGGGACTGCGCGGTCTGTGGTGCTCCGCCCGGCGCCCAGATCCACAATCACGCAGCTGATGAGATCTCCATGGCGCACACGGCCGCTGCCGCCGAGGCCCGCAAGATTGAGCGCGAGCAGCGAGAGCTGGCGCACGTCGTCGCCTCGCTTGAGGCCGAGGCCGTTGGACTGCGCAAGACCATCGAAAAACACAACGCCGATACCGAAAAGCTTGACGGCACTATCCAGGGACTTCGTCCCCAGGAGGCGTCTCTGCGGGAAAGCTACGAGACCTACAACGCGAAGCGAACCGAGATACTCAAAGTACTCGATCTCTATCAGCGTCGCGCAAAGCTGGCCGCGCGGCGGGCGGAGATCGGAGCCATGCCCACCAAGCGCGAGGGCGAGCCTGCGCCGGTAGGCCCGGACTCGACGACCATGTTCGACTTCGGCGAGACGGTAAAGGCGGTGTTGAAGGCCTGGAAGTTTCCCGACGCCGACAAGGTGCAGTTCGATGGGAGGGCCAACGACATCACCGTCGGCGGCAAATCCCGCGCGGCCAACGGTAAGGGGGTCCGGGCGGTACTACACGCGGCCTTCAATGTCGCGGTGATCGTCCACTGCATTGACAACAAGCTGCCGCATCCTGGGTTCCTAGTGCTCGACACACCGCTGCTCACCTACCGCGAGCCGCTGGAGTCCAAGTACGGTGACTTGTCTCCCGACGAGGCCGCGCTCAAAGCGACCTCCCTCGCGGAACACTTCTACAAGCACCTCGCGAGCCTCGCGGCGCACGTGCAAGTCATTGTCATCGAGAACTCGGATCCACCTTCAGCCATGAACGGGTTGGCCCGCATCGAGACCTTCAGCGGCAAACAGGGCAATGGGCGAGCTGGGTTGCTCGCAAGGCCCGCTTAACTCCTCATGCCGGCGATATCCCGGAGTCTGTTGAACGAGTGAGATGAAGGTGGCGCGGCGAATACTACTGGCAGGTCGCTATGCTAATCTCCGCATAGCTTCGATCTGCGCATAGGGGTCGAAAGCGGCCGCCCATCATCCCCTCTGAGCAGCACGCGCTCCCATCAGCTGCACGGCAGTCCAGCTAATTCCGGATTTCCAGTCCAGCAAAAGCGCACGTAGTCCAGGTAATTCCGGTTTCCTACAGAACTGTTAGGAACCGGAATTCGCCGGACTGCGATTCCCGAAAAATCAATGGCTTAACCGCTAATTCCGTCGCGACTCGGCCGTCTCAGAACCGGAATTAGCTGGACTGCAGTGAAAAGATGCGCAAATTAGCTGGACTGCTCCGCAGGCGCCCTGTTGCGCACATTTCTTCTCCCTCCTCCCCACCTGCGGCGAAATCCCTGATCGCCGCTTCCCCGGCTATTGCGGAGAACGCTTCCCGGAGAGCGAGCTGCGCGATCTGCGGCGCGGACCGCATAGCGCTCGAGTGAAGGGCGCCGCGCGCGTGATCGCCATCGACCACGTCAGGCTACACCAGCCCTAGCTCCAATCGTCGGCCTCCAGACGCATCCAGCGGTCCGGCGCCTCGCCGTCGACCGATGCCAGCAACAGCGTTTCGCCGCAGTGCGAGCAGCGATAGGCGAAGGCGTTTTCGCCACTTGTGGTGCGCAGCGTAGCCGACTTCACTAACTTGGGGTGAGGCGGAACATGGCCAGGCCGGTCCAGTTGCGACAGGCAAAGGGCACACAGAGACATATTGGTTTCCTCCAGCACGCATACCGCTATCTCGAAGGCCATGGGCCTGTGTGATTTTGCTCCCCGTGCCAGGCTGGGTCGGCGTGCTTGCGCGTAGCAAGCACCAAGCACCGCACGGTCGACCGGCCAACGCGGCGTTGCGCGAGAAAAAAGCCACTGTGCGATGCGCTAGAGGCTTCGTCGCAGCGAAGATGAGGCGCGACGGTGTAAATGCCTTTGCGCGCTAGTCTTCAATGCGCCTGTCCGTTATCGGGTAGCGAGTTGAACCCTCGCAATTTCCATATTTTGGCGATGCATGCGTGTCTTCATGAGTGTCCGTCTTGACGGTCTTCCGGCTCCCAGCATGACTTCTGACGATGGCACCATGCTCAATGTATCGGCAGTACTCATGGTAGGAGGCGCCAAGGGCCGCCAGGAGCGAGCTAATGAGTTTGCACACCGAACACATAGATTTGTCTAGTGCCTTGACGATCAGTGGCCGCTTCTCAGTGACGCTTCGGCCAGTGAGAAGCGTTGGGAGCCGCGTTACGGTTATCGAACCGGCGCTTGTTTCGCGCCGGTACGTGGCCTTGCGTTGCTTACGGTCTTTTAAGAGCCGCAATTCCATTTTTCGCTACAGCGCCGCTCAGCAACGATAGTCACCACCGTCGCGGTCAAGGAGCCGAAGCAGAGCTGTCCATTCGCGGTCCAGGTGGACTGTGCTGAGATAGGCGTAGTCGTCGTGCTGGCGCGCGGCGTGCTCGCAGACGTCGCCCGACGGGATCGTGACCTTCTGACCCATCGACAGCGTCTGCACTTGGATCTCGCAGGCTCGGTTTAGGTAAAACATGCGCGTGAACGCCTCTGCCACCGTGCGGCCCGTCGTCAGCAAGCCATGGTTGCGAAGGATCAAATAGTGAGCATCGCCCATCGACTTGACGATTCGCGAGCGCTCGTCGAGGTCGAGCGAGATGCCCTCATAGTCGTGGTAGTTCACGCGGTTGTAGAACTGCATGCTGATTTGGTTCAGCGGCAGCAGACCGCATTCCAGTGCGGCCACCGCCATGCCGGCGTTGGTGTGCAGGTGAACCACGCATTCAACGTCGTGCCGGCTTTGGTGGAGCGCGCTGTGGATCGTGAAGCCGGCCGCGTTGACCTCGAAACGGTCGTCGGCGATGGGCCGACCGTCGGTGTCGATCTTCACTAGGCACGACGCAGTGATCTCGTCAAAGAACCAGCCGTGCGGGTTGATCAAGAACTGGTCGGTCGTGCCAGGCACGCGCACCGAGATGTGCGTGTAGATCAGGTCGGTAAGGTTGAACTTGGCCGCCAGCCGGTAGGCTGCGGCAAGTTGGACACGCACCGCCCACTCTTCGTCGCTAATATTACGCGGCTTGCGGTTGCGATGCGGATCGGTAGTTGAAATCATAGTCCTGAGCTCCTTTGGAGAATCAGCGCAATAGGGCCGAGACGACAATCTCGACGCGGTAGGCGGGGTCGGCGAGCGCCACGTGGCCGCAGCAACGCGTGGGCGTCTCACCGGGTGCTACCCACGCGTCCCAGACCGCGTTGAAGCCGTCGAAGTCTGCCATGTCGGCGAGCCAGACTTGCGCGGTCAGCGCGTGGCCCTTGTCGGTGCCGGCCTCGGCTAACAGCGCGTCCACCTTGGCCAGCACCTCCTGCGCCTGGCTGGCGATGTCGCCGGCCTTGTCGTCGGCCACCTGGCCAGCCAGAAAAACCATGCCATTGGCGATTACGGCGCGGCTGCGGCGATGATTTTGGTCCAGTCGGACTATGGCGGGTGCGGTAACGGTCATGGTGGATATCAGTTGGATGACTGGACGATACGGCGGCAGTGATCGAGCGCGGCTTCGATCAGGTTGTTGTTTGCTTCCGGCGTGCGGAAAGCCGAATGGGCCGAAAGCGTGACGTTCGGCAGCGTAGTCAGCAAGTGGCCGGGCGGCATCGGCTCTACTGTGAAGACGTCCAGGCCGGCGTGGGCCAGCTTACCGCTGCCTAGAGCCTTCACCATCGCGTCCTCGTCGACGAGCGCGCCGCGCGCCGTGTTGATGAGGATCGCGCCGTCGCGCATCGAGGCGATGCGCCCCGCCGAGATCAGACCGCGCGTCTCGTCGGTCAGCAGCAGGTGCAGTGACACCACGTCGCTCCCGCGCAGTAGCGTGTCGAGATCGACAAATTCGATATCCGCGTGGGTCTTCGGCGTCCGGTTCCAGGCGATCACGCGCATGCCGATGCCGCGCGCCAGCCGGGCCAGCTCCTGCGCGATGCCGCCGAAGCCGACCAGCCCGATCGTCTTGCCAGTGAGTTGCACAGCGTCCGAACGCAGCCAGTTGCCGGCGCGCATCTCGCGGTCCATGCGCGAGAAGTTGCGCGCCGCGGCCCACATCAGCGCGAACGCGCACTCGGCGACGGCCGTGTCGCCATATCCCTTGATCGTATGGACCGTGATGCCCAGCTCCGCTAGTTGTTCGGGATTCATATAGCTGCGCGCGCCGGTGCCGAGGAACACCACGTGCCGGAGACCCTTGCATTGGTACGCAACTTCGGTCGGCAGGTGCGTATGGTCGATGATCGCGATAGGGGCGCCGGCCAGCGCCTCCGGCAATCCCTCAGGGCGAATGTCGGGTTGCCGGTTGACTGCTAACGGCAAGTCGTCATCGCGGCGAATTCGCAGCGAGACTTCCGCCAAGGTTGGATTGGCATCAACGAAAACTGCGCGCCATGCGGTGGCGCTGGACGGGATGCCGTCAAGTTCAACGGCAGAAGAAGTTCGGCTCGAAGTCATTGTCTTTACGTGGCTGGATGAGAGTGCAGGTCAACTGACCCAACTGGCGATGCGGTGATCTGCAACGTCCATTCAGCATATCCTGTAACTGCATACAGATCAATATTTAGTTGTGTATGCACTTTGAAGCGGCTTAACATCCTCCTGGCTGTCTCCAAGCTACCGCCCCACGAAAGGCTTGTGGGGTCCGTGTTGAGGATTAGGGTGCGATGTCCGCCAGGAATGGCGAGGGTGATTTGTGCAAGGGGCGCGGGCCCGTTCAAATCAGCTGACGTCGAGAGTTCTGGGAAGGAAGGCGTCCTCTGGCCGTGTTCGCCGCTTAGATGCGCGACGAACGGCCCAGGCGCCGGTCACTCCACTTTCTCGGGTTCGCACACTGAACACACAAGTGCATACTGTACATTATATTGTTAGGTATGCAATATGGCGGTATCATCTTCCTCACGCGTCGAACGACGCGCGCCCGTACAGCGGGGGCCGGCGTCCATGCCGAATGCGCTGAACCCGTTCATTTGAGAACAACCGTCGGCGGCTTGTTTGCGGCTTGTGCTAGCCAAATTGGTCACACGATACCGGGCTCCTGCTGGTTCCCAAGAGGGGCTCACGTTCATTCGTCAAAGGAAGATTTCCCATGCGTATTGGAGTCCCTACCGAGTCTCGGGTGGGAGAGTCACGCGTCGCCGCGACCGCGGAGACCGTTAAGAAACTTGTGCAGCAAGGTCATCAGGTCACGTTACAGGCAGGCGCAGGGCTGAAGGCCAGTCAACCCGATGGCGCATACGAAGAGGCGGGTGCGCAGATTGGCGATATACACGCCGCCTTCGACGCCGATATCGTCTTGAAGGTGAGAGCTCCTTCAACTGAGGAGGTGCCACGGATGCGACAGGGCGCCATCCTTGTCGGGATGCTGGGCCGCTTGGATCAGACCAACAGCGAATTATTAGCCCAGGTAGGCGTGACCGCTTTTTCGCTCGAGGCAGCACCTCGCACGACGCGCGCACAGAGCATGGATGTGCTCTCGTCTCAAGCCAATATTGCTGGCTATAAGGCCGTCCTGATCGCTGCACAGCACTACAAACGATTCTTACCAATGCTTATGACTGCTGCAGGCACCGTTAAGGCCGCACGGGTCCTAGTGCTTGGTGCCGGTGTAGCGGGACTACAAGCGATTGCAACGGCCAAGCGACTAGGCGCGGTTATCGAGGCTTCCGACGTGCGACCTGGCGTAAAGGAACAGGTTGAATCGCTTGGGGCCAAATTCCTTGACGTTTCGCTATTGACCGACGAAGAACGTGAGATCGCGAAAGGCGTGGGCGGCTACGCACGCCCGATGCCGAGTGACTGGTTGCGTCGGCAGGCAACGCTCGTGCATGAGCGCGCCAAACAGGCCGACATCATTATTACCACCGCCCTCATCCCGGGTCAAAAAGCCCCGGTGCTCTTACCGGAAGAAGCAGTCATGGAGATGAAGCCTGGGTCTATTGTCGTTGATCTGGCGGCGGCTGACGGTGGTAACTGTCCACTGACTGTCGCCGATGAAGTGGTTGAACGGCATGGTGTGACGCTTATCGGCCATACGAACTTGGCCAGCATGGTGGCTGCCGATGCATCAGCCCTGTACGCCCGCAATGTCCTTAGTTTTCTGACGATTCTACTGAATTCGAATGACGCGCGCGTGTTGAACATGGAGGACGACATTGTCAAAGCTTGTCTGGTCTCCCACGACGGTCGTGTTCGCGACGCACAATCTTAAACAAGGAGGAGCAAATGGAAGTGGTAGGACATACGGTGATCAACCTGATCATCTTCGTGCTGGCGATCTACGTGGGTTACCACGTGGTCTGGACGGTCACGCCGGCCCTGCATACACCCCTGATGGCGGTGACCAACGCGATCTCAGCCATCATCATTGTCGGCGCGATGCTCGCCGCGGGCCTGACCGAAGGCGGGGTCGGGCGCGTGATGGGCACGCTGGCGGTGGCACTGGCCGCGGTCAATGTGTTCGGCGGCTTCCTGGTCACCCAGCGCATGCTGGAGATGTTCAAGAAGAAGGAACCGAAGGCCAAGGCCCCTGAGGCCAAGCAGGCGCTGGCCAGGGAGGGCGCGTAATGACCGGTCTCGTCAGCATGAACCTCGTCACCCTGCTCTACCTGGTGGCCTCGGTCTGCTTTATCCAGGCGCTCAAGGGCCTGTCGCACCCGGCTTCGGCGCGCAAGGGCAATACCTTCGGCATGATCGGCATGGCGATTGCCGTGGTGACCACGCTGGTCCTGATCGTCAAGCTCAAGAATGAATTCCTGGCGGCGGGCACGGCCCAGTCGGCGGTGGGCACGGGCCTCGCGCTGATCTTCGCCGCGCTTGTGGTCGGCGGCGGCATCGGCACCTACGTGGCGAAGAAGGTGCAGATGACCAAGATGCCCGAGTTGGTGGCGGCGATGCACTCGCTGATCGGCCTAGCCGCGGTGTTCATCGCGGTGGCCGCGGTGTCCGAGCCGGCGGCGTTCGGCATCAGCCCGGCAGGCTCGCACCTGATCCCGCTGGGCAACCGCATCGAGCTCTTTATCGGCTGCTTCGTCGGTGCCATCACCTTCTCGGGCTCGGTGATCGCCTTCGGCAAGCTGGCCGGGCGCTACAAGTTCCGCCTGTTCCAGGGCGCGCCGGTGGTGTTCGCCGGCCAGCACTGGCTGAACCTGCTGCTGGCGGTGGCGATGGTCGGCTTCGGCATCATCTTCTTCATGTCGCAGGCGTGGCTGCCGTTCCTGATCATGCTGGCGATCGCCTTCGTGCTGGGCGTGACCATCATTATCCCGATCGGCGGCGCCGACATGCCGGTGGTGGTGTCGATGCTGAACTCGTACTCGGGCTGGGCGGCGGCGGGCATCGGCTTCTCGCTGAACAACCCGATGCTGATCATCGCGGGCTCGCTGGTGGGCTCCTCCGGTGCGATCCTGTCGTACATCATGTGCCGGGCGATGAACCGCTCGTTCTTCAACGTGCTGCTGGGGGGCTTCGGCGGCGAAGCGGTGGCTGCCGGTGCGGCCGGCGCGCAGGCGCAGCGCAACGTGAAGTCCGGTTCGGCCGACGACGCCGCCTTCCTGATGGGCAACGCCGAAACGGTCATCATCGTGCCGGGCTACGGCCTAGCCGTTGCGCGCGCCCAACACGCGCTCAAGGAACTGACCGAGAAGCTGGCGGAAAAGGGCGTGACCGTGAAACACGCCATCCACCCCGTCGCGGGCCGCATGCCCGGCCATATGAACGTGCTGCTGGCCGAGGCCGAGGTGCCGTACGACCAGGTCTTCGAGATGGAAGACATCAACAGCGAGTTCGGCCAGGCCGACGTGGTGCTGGTGCTGGGCGCCAACGACGTGGTCAACCCGGCGGCCAAGAACGACCCCAAGTCGCCGATCGCCGGCATGCCGATCCTGGAGGCGTACAAGGCCAAGACCATCATCGTCAACAAGCGCTCGATGGCCGCCGGCTACGCCGGGCTGGACAACGAGCTGTTCTACATGGACAAGACCATGATGGTGTTCGGCGACGCCAAGAAGGTGGTCGAGGATATGTTCAAGGCCGTCAACTGATGCATAGGACGAGCCGGCGCGACAGCGCCGGCTTTTCGGGACCTCATCCCGCTGGATCACCCACCGCCGCAGACAGCTTCATCCGGGCGCTGGTACATGTTCCGAGCACGCCGCTGCATGCGACGATGCTGATGCCGACCAGCGCCCACAAATCCGGAACATGAGAGAACAGCAACCATCCGCCAAGCATGGCGAACCCTATCTGCCCATAGAGATATGGGGTTAATACGGCAACTGGGGCATGGGAATAGGCCTTGATCAAAAGAAAGTGGCCCAGAGAACTGCAGCTCCCCATGACCACAAGCACCAGCCACCATTGCCAGGGAATGTTTGTCTGCCAGCCAAATGGTACGGCTAAACTCATCACTAGCGCACCCACGGCTCCGGTATATAGATGCGTGGTTCCTGCATGGTCGACCTTTGCAAGCTGACTTGTCACCAACTGAAAGGTCGCGTTGGCAATGACGAATCCCAATGGCAACAGCATCGGCCACCCGAATTGTTGTCCGCCCGGACGGACTACCATCAGTGCGCCTATAAAGCCCCCTAGCAGAAGCATCCATCGCTGCACGGAGACTTCTTCTCCTATGAGAATCGTCGCTAGCAGTGTGATGACGAGCGGCGTGATCATTGCGATCGCCGTGAATTCCGCAACCGGCAAATATTTGAGGCTTAGGAAAGCGAAGACACTGACGAGGACAAGCAGCATGCCTCGTATGACCTGAAGATATGGGCGCCGTGTCATGAATACTGCCCTGCCTCGTATGGGCAGCAATACTCCGGCCGTCAAGGTGGTCTGAAACAAATATCGGAACCAGATCACCATTTCCAGTGGCACTGTAGTGCCAACCCACTTGGTGAGGCTATCGAAGGCGGCGAAACACACGACCGCCACGATGATCAACGAGATACCCTTAACATTTGGTCGCAACACAGGCAAGATTCCTTGACGTGGCGACGCCTCTCGCATGTGTTGGCACGCCGTCCCTGGCGCGCATGCTGCGGCACGGTGACGGCACTACCAAAGGAGAGCGTCACCGGAGGAGGACACCTATCCTCGCTGCCGCGTATAGATTTCGGAGAAGCCCAGTTTGATAACTTCTGTGATCTGCTCCTTGCGGCGCGCAATATGACCCTCAAGTAATTTGACGAGAGCCACTTCATCGCGAGCCTTCAGAGCCTGCACGATCTGCATGTGTTCAGCTTGCGTGTACGGCCGCCGGCCGTTTCGCATGTCGATCCAGCGGACATAGTGAATGCGGGCATTGACGTTGGATAGCGCACGCACAAACTCGTCATTTCGCGTCAGATGTGCAAGCCGCATATGGAACGCCTCATCTAGCGCCAACAGCTGGTTGGAATCCGAATCCTCGGGAACGGCAGCGTCCTCCTGAACGCTGCGCTCCAGTTGGACAATCTCGTCATCAGTGGCCCGCTGGCACGCCAGTCGACCGATTGCTGTTTCCAAACTGAGCCTATATTCATATAGGTCGAAGATCTGCTTAACGTCCAACGGTCGACTCACAAATCCCTTGTTGGTGGTCCGCTCGAGGAACCCCTCAACCATCAGCTGGTTGAGAACCTCTCGCAGAGGGGTGCGACTTACATCGAGCTGCTTCGATAGATCGATCTCGTTGATACGCTCGCCCGGGCGCAATTCGAACGTCGCAGCCATGTTCTTCACCCGCTCATAGATCGCAGCGGAGCTCAGCGACGTGCGTTTGCGGGCCTCAGGTTTTGGCGAAGGCTTCTCTTCCAGGTTCGACGTAGCTACTGATATTTCCATGGGATCCACCATCAAAGTGCATACATCGCTGTATTGTATCAAATATACAGATCCAGAGCGACAAATCGGGCGGGACCGAGGAGCACTCGACCCGCCCGGCCGACTCGATCAGCGATCGAGGGTCCAACCCTTGGTCTCCGGCAACAGGAAGGCGGTCACCAGAATCGATATTGTGGCGATGACGAGCGGATAAAACAGTCCGGAATAGATGTCGCCTGTGGTCGTCGAGATCAACGTCGCGAAGTAAAGGGCAAAGCCACCGAAATACCCGGTTCCGATGTGGTACGCCATAGACATGCTCGAGTAGCGTACCCGCGTCGGAAAGAGCTCAACCAGATAGGCTGCGTTAGGTCCGTATGCGATGCAACCGAGCACGACAAGGATCCAGATCAGAAGGATTACGGCTGGCCGGTTAATCTGCGCGGGATCCGCCTTGGCGGGGTATCCAGCGCTGGCCAGCAGCTTCTCGATAGAGATCTTGTCGGCGTTCTCGGTGGACAGATCCTTTACGCGCACCACAGCGCCCGACTCGCTTGAAGGTACCACCGTGTAGGGAACACCAGCGTTGTTCAGAATTTCCCTGGCCTTCTCGCAGGACGTCTCTGGCCCGGAGAAGGGACGCAGGCGGCATTCGGAAGAATGGATGGTGACTGGGGCTTCGGCACTCGCGCGCTCGAGCGCGGGATTGGCAAAATGCGTGACACCCTTGAATATCGGAAAGATCAACGCAACCGCGCTAATGAAGCCAAAGAGGATCACCTTCTTCCGGCCGAAACGATCAGACAGTCGCCCTGAGAGAACGAAGAACGGCGACCCCAATATCAGCGCGATCGACACCATCCAGTACGCTGTCGTCGGATCCACCTTCAGCCAGCGCATGAGGAAGATCAGTGCGAAGAACTGGCCCGTGTACCAAATCACCGTTACACCTGCCACCGTTCCGAACAGTGCCAGCAGCACGTACTTCAGGTTAGCCCAGTTGCCAAAGGCGTCTCGGATCGGCTTCTTGGACAACTTGCCCTCAGCCTTCATCTGGAGGAAGACCGGCGACTCGTTAAGACGAGAGCGAATGAAAATCGACAAAGCCAGGAGAAAGATCGAGAACAGGAACGGCACACGCCACCCCCAAGACGCGAACTGCTCCGCGGTTGTAAGCGACTGCGTAGTCGTTACCACCACAAGAGAGAGCACGAACCCCGCCGTTGCTGTCAGTTGAATCCACCCGGTCGCACGCCCTCGATCGTCCGGCCTCGCATGTTCAGCGACGTAGGTGGCTGCACCACCGTATTCTCCACCGAGTGCAAGCCCCTGGATACAGCGAAGCAGCACCAGAAGGAATGGCGCGAGTGCGCCGGCGGTGGCGTACGTTGGCAGCAACCCCACGCCGACGGTGGAAATGCCCATCATGATGATGGTTACCAAGAATGTGTACTTGCGACCGACGATATCGCCCAGTCGACCGAATATTAGCGAGCCGAATGGACGCAGTACAAGACCGACGCCAAAGGTCGCAAGGCTAGCGAGAAACGCGGCCGTTTGTCCCAGAGACGGAGGAAAAAACAACGGGCCCAGAGCCGTGGCAAGCGCACCATATATGAAAAAATCGTACCACTCGAAAGCAGTGCCCAACGACGAACCGAGAATTACCTTCCGCATTTCGCTGGATTGCGCTGCCGTGGCGCTCGCTTGCGCCGGTGCTTCTAGTGTGTTCATGTTTTCCTCCAATCTCCGCGCAGCTCGCGAAACGTTATGCTGCTACTACGCCGGCCGCATACCTGGCCAGACTGTCATCATCGACTTCCTGCAGCGTGAACGGCGACGGGTTCATGATGTAGTTGTTCTTGTGCTTGCGCGTCGCCGCGCCCGTTGGGCGATTTCCGTCACGGCTGTATGCGAAATAGAGGTTGCGCCGGCCATCGTTGGAGTGGTTCTCCTTCGAGCTGTGCACGAGGTTGCCGCAGAAAAACACCATGGTGCCAGCAGGAAAGACGCATTCGTAGATAGGGCTCTGCGAAAAATGCTTTTCCATGTACTCGTCCGGCACGATATGCAGGGGGTAGCTGGTCGTCGTTGTGTCATAGAACGGCTCGATGAGTCCGTGTTTGTGCGAACCGGGGATGAAGCGCAGCGGTCCGTTGTCGGGCGTGGAGTCGTCAAGCGTAATGAGTACGGTAAGCATGTCGCGATGACCGCCATGCGGAACACCATCGTGAATCCAACTGGCGTAGTCCTGATGCCATTGGAAGATGTCACCTTTGCCCGCAGCCTTGTAGTTCAACCGCGACTGATGAAGGTAGGTTTCGCCAAGCAACTGCTTGATGGCACCCAGCACGCGAGGAAGACGATAGGCCCGCGCGCATGCTTCCGAGTCGAGTTCGACAGCCCAAGCTGCCCGTACGGTTTCCCCATCCTTCTCGAGCACGTTGGCGTCCGGATGGCCACGCTTGTCGCTGCGTAGTACTACGGCATCCTGCTGGAGCGCACGAAGCTCCTCCGGCGTGAAAACATCACGCAGCACCAGAAAACCGTTTTCGTCATAGAACTTTATTTGCTCTTCGGTCAACATCTCAATCTCCTTCGTGGATCACGTTGCTCAACAAACTGCCTCAGAACCTGCTGCTTCTTTACCGAACCGCCTAGGCGTCTTACAGACCGCCAATCGTTACCTGCTTGATTTCCAGGAAATCCTCGATGCCATGGTGGGCACCCTCTCTACCGATGCCGGACTGCTTGACGCCACCGATCGGAACCGCTTCGGATGAAATGACCGCCTCGTTAATACCAATGGCACCCAACTCGAGGCGCTCAGCCATGCGGAAAGCGCGCGAAAGGTCGCGTGTGTAGAAGTAGCCAGCCAGACCGTATTGCGTGGCATTGGCGAGCGTCAGGGCCTCCTCTTCCGTGTCGAAAGCCAGCAGTGGTGCGACTGGGCCGAAAGTCTCGTCGCTGCAGATCTGCATTTCTGGATTGACGTCGGCCAGGACCGTAGGCTCGAAAAAGAGTGGACCCTTGGCTGAAACGTGGCCACCCTGGATGACTCGGGCGCCCTTAGCAACGGCGTCCTCAATATGCGCACGAACCTTTTCTACTGCACGTGAATTGATTAGGGGACCTTGTGTAACGTTCTCCTCGGTTCCCGGGCCGAGGCGGAGCTTGCGAACCTTCTCGACGAGCTTCTCAGCGAATGCCTGGTACACACCTCGCTGTACCAAGATCCGGTTTGCACAGGTACAGGTTTGCCCCATATTGCGAAACTTACTGGCGAGCGCGCCTTCCGCAGCGCGGTCGAGGTCCGCATCATCGAATACGATGAGTGGTGCGTTACCCCCAAGTTCAAGGCTAAGCTTCAGCACGTTGTCAGCGGCCAGTCGCATCAGATGCTTGCCCGTGGCCGTAGAACCTGTGAAAGACAGCTTGCGGACCCGGTCATCAGAGAGCAATACGCGCCCGAGAGCCGCGGCATCGTCCCGGCCTGCCATTACCAAATTGATAACGCCCGGCGGAATACCAGCTTCACGTGCCAGCGCGCACAGCGCGATCGCGGAGAGCGGCGTTTCTTCGGAGGGCTTCAACACAATGGAGCAACCGGCTGCGAGCGCTGGAGCACATTTCCGGGTAATCATTGCGCTCGGAAAGTTCCAAGGGGTGATTGCAACGACCACGCCGATCGGCTGCCGCAGAATCAATACTCGCCGATCTGCGCTGTACGTCTGCAGGACTTCGCCTTGAATTCGCTTTGCTTCTTCCGCGTACCACGATACAAAGCTGGCGCCGAAGAGGACTTCGCCTCGCGCTTCGGCAAGAGGCTTGCCTTGTTCCAGAGTCATGAGGATGGCCAGGTCCTCACGATTTGCGAGGATCAGCTCATACCACTTCATCAGGATAGCCGCGCGCTCCTTGGCGGTCTTGCTGGCCCATAGAGGCTGCGCCCGATGTGCAGCCGAAACGGCGGCAGTTGCCTGGGCATTCGTTGCAGATGGCAACGTCGCCAAGACCTCACCGTTGGCTGGATTGCAAACCTCGAACTCATTGCGCTCGATGTTTTCGTACCAGTCGCCATCGATCAAATGGCCAGTGCGCAGCACGGCTGCATTTCGAATCACTTTACGAAGATTTTCCATTTTTGTTTGCACGATCACTCCGGTGGATGGGATCGGCAAGCGGCCGACCACGTGCTGTTTCGCGTGCGCACACATGTGCATTCCGGGTTGAATAATAAACTGAATACACTTGGTGTCAAGGAAAAGTCGTTTCGTGCCGACATAGGGAAAACCCGCACCACAGTGGGTGTGATGTGGGCAGGTTCCGGCGGCCAAGGAATAACGCGATGGAGCGAATTCCCGACCGGCACAAGCGTGGAGGGCAGGTTGGCTTGCGGCCTGAGGGGATTGCGACATGCCGGAGCCCAAAATAGGAGTACTGCCGAACATCCAACAACAGCGGTGTGCCAGCGGTGCTTGATCTTGGCCAACCCTGATCTGGTGCGGTCCTGAACCACGACGACAGCGCAGCCATGGCAGCCATTGACGTTGCGGACGCGTCGGCCTTGCTGAGTGAGCGGCGGTGTGCTTTCGGCGCCGAGGTGGACCGGTTTACTGAGGCCATTGCGGATCGAACTGGAATACCGCCTCAAATTGCTCCGCGAGGACTGCCAGGTGCCTGTTGGTGGTCGAGCGGCCTGCGGCCTACGTGGCGATGTCAATCGCGGGACCGCCGCGGTTCTCTGCTGTTGTTGGGACTTGCGTGCCGAGCAGGACTTGTCCAACCGGCGTACGGCGTTACTAATTGGGATCATCGTCTATTTGCTAGCCTAGCCGACGCAACCTTGCGCTACCGTGCCGAAAACCAATGAGCGGTCATCCCCGAACTGCTGCTGGATCGCCGCATTCGGACCCCCTATAGCGAATTTCGGTCACTTATAGACCACTTCCAGAAGCAAAAAGCCGCGATTCCTTGTGGGATCGCGGCTTTTCAAATTGGCGTGGGGGATCCCCTCGGGAGCAGATCAGTAGTCGCGGTCAGGGTTCCGGCTTTTGCTCGCTCGAGCCACCATCTCAGCTGTTTCCAACTGGTTTTGTACCTGACGGTTTGAGTGTGTGAAGCTGTACTCTTTGCAGTACGTGATCTTCAGCGCGTTGCCCGCCAGGCTACCTTAAAACAGCAGCCCCGCGCGCCTCGAAGCTCAGCAATCCAGGTACCGAATCGGGGATTCAGACCATGGTCGGCAGGCTTGGTCCTCAGTGCGCATCGAAAGTGCACGGCAGTCCAGCTAATTCCGGATTTCTAGTCCAGCAAAAGCGCTCGTAGTCCAGCTAATTCCGGTTTCCTACAGGAGGTGTGAGGAACCCGAATTCTCCGGACTGCGCTTTCCGAATAATCAATCACTTAACAGCTAATTCCATCGCCGCTCGGCCCTCTAAGAACCGGAAATAGCCGGACTGCAGTGAAAACATGCGCGAATTAGCTGGACTGCTCCGCAGGCGCCCTTTTGCGCACATTCATCCTGTTGCGATGGCCATAGCTAGCGAGAAGACCTCTGCCCTAGCAAGAGCACCAGAGGCAACCATATAAAAAAGGCGTCCCTTGCCATCGTAAGGCAGGGACGCGAAATCCCAGATGGGCCATCACTGCCCTTGGGCTGGAGACACTCTGTTATCCGAGCAGAACCGCGTGTCCGGTTTGCGTACGCTGGCGCATTCTGGATGATGCCTTGTCCGATCAACCAGCGGTGCAGCCAGAAGCCATCGCGGCCGGCCTCGTAGCAACTGCGCACCGCCTTCCCCTGGGGCCCAGACATTTCGACGCGCCCCCTTCTGGGCACGGTGCCCGTGCCGGGCCGACGCGTATCCCGCCGGGCCAGATCTCAATCGGGCTTCAGATTCTGCTCAACGACCAGCTTGCGTAGGGCCTTATATTCAGCATCGATCTGGACGGCGAACTGCTGCGGTGTATTGCCGATCGTGACCGACCCGGTCTCCTCAATGCGCTTGGCGAAATCGGGTGAGGCGATGACCCGGGCCACGGCGCTGCTCAGCTTAGCTACCACGTCTTGCGGTAGCCCCTTAGGCCCGACCAGCCCGTAGAAGGCCATACGATTAACCTGCCTCAAGCCCAATTCATCAAAGGTCGGAACGTTCGGCAGCGCCGCGACGCGCTTGGGTGCTGCAACCGCGATTGGCACCAGCTTGCCATCACGAATGAACGGCAGGATCGAAGGAATGTTGTCGTAGATCACCTGAGTTTGGCCGGCGACGGTATCGCTGATAGCCGGCCCGGAACCACGGTATGGCACGTGGGTAATCTCCAGGTGTGCCGCACTCTTTAGCATCTCCATCATCAGATGGCCTTGACCGCCGACGCCAGCGCTAGCATGGCTGTACTTGCCGGGATGCTTCTTCACCTCGGCCACGAAGGTCTGGAAGCTCCGCGCCGGGAACGACGCTGTCACCGCCACGACATTCGGGGTGGCCGCCACATTGCTAATCGGTGTGAAATCCGTCAGGGGGTTGTAGGGTACTTTGGGATTGATAGCCGGATTCGCCGCCACGGTCGATGCCGTTGCCATGCCTAGCGTGTAGCCGTCCGGCGCGGCGCGCACCACCTCGTTGGCACCAATGACGCCGCCCCCGCCAGAGCGGTTGTCCACCACTACAGTCTGCTTCAACTCAGTGCTCAGCTTGTTGGCAAGCAGGCGGGCGATGATGTCGGTGGTGCCACCGGGCGCGAACGGGACCACGAGCCGGATCGGTCCACGGGTAGGATAAGGCTGTGCGGCCAGTACAGCATTCTGGCCGAAGAAAGCGAGCGTACCGGTAAGGACGCAAGTTAAAAGGGTTCGTCTGTTCACAATACCTTAACAGTTGACTTATCGAGATCGGTTCGAATCGCGACCGGCAAAGGCGGGCCGCAGATGTTCAGGCTTAAGGCTGCGATGTTCCTTGCCACGCACCACGGCCTTCCCCAGCTTTGATAAGTCATCGGGGCGGTTTGATCGCTAGCAATGCGAATACAAGGACCGCCCATGGCGAGAAGCGGGAATTAGCTCGCTCACGACGGAAGTGATATCGACGTAGGGGGCATAAATCAATCCTCCGCATCTAGGCAAGTCCAGCGGTCTGGCGCGTCAGCTTCGGCCGCTGCTAGCAACAGCGTCTCGCCGCATTGCAGGCAGCGATACGCGAAGGCATTTTCGCCGCTTGCGGTGCGCAGCGTCGCCGACTTCATCAACTTCGGATGCGGGGGGAAATGGCCAGGACGGTCCCGTTGCGACAGGCAAAGGGCACACAGAGACATCCTTTTTCCTCCAGCACGAATTCTGCTTATCTACTCAAGAAACTGGTCGGCCTCGAGGAGATCGCCCATCGTTGATGCTGCCGGTTGTCGTTAGGCCTCGGCAGCGACTACGGTCATTTCGACTCGCAAACCTTCCGTAGCTAGTGCGGCCTCGACCGTAGTCCGCGCCGGTGCTTCCGCTTGCTTTCCCGCAAGCCATGCCTCCCAAGCTTCGTTCATTCCCACAAAATCGGCCATGTCGCGCAGATAGATCGTGACGGCGATCAATCGCGTACGATCACTGCCAACTTCACTAAGCAAGGCGTCAACTCGAGATAACACTTCGGCCGTTTGCGTACCAATGTCTCCCGTCGCGACGGGGCTACCCCTTGCGGTCTGCCCACACAGGTATATCAGTCCGCCATGGCGCACGATCTTGCTGAGCCGGGCGTTGGTATGGTGTCGCTGGATGTGTGTCACGGCGCTCGTCATTGTTTCGATGTGGAATCTACAGGTTTGGTGGGCTGGGCTAACGCGGCCACGGAGCCAAGACTGACTGGTTTGAGCGGAGCACGAATGCGGTAGGCGCCTACCTCAACTGGCGTGCGATTCAACGCCTTGGCCAAGACCTGGGTCACAGTGATGCCGCACATGCGGCCCTGGCACGGTCCCATGCCACATCGGCTGAAGAACTTTGTCTGGTTCGGACCTTCGCATCCGAGACGCGCCATCTCCCGCACGTTACCGGCCGTGACCTCTTCGCACCGGCACACCACCGTTTCATCGGCGCAATCAGTCAACCATTCTGGTGGCCGATAAAGAGCGTCGAGGAAAGGTCGAATGGGCCTTTGGCTCGCGAGGCGGGCGCGCCACGGCCCCGCCAGGTGCTCGGCTCGGGTCATGTCGAATTTGCCCAGCGCGGCTGCAGCGCCGATCGCGGCGATGGCGCCGCTTGCCTCGGCGGCCAATGCGCCGGCAATCGCCGCGCCATCGCCGGCCATGCGGAAGCCTGGCAACGAGGTCTGTCCCCAGTCATCCAGAACGGGTTGCCATGCAAGCTGCTCGTCGCTCCAGTCGTGTTTCACCCGCAATAGTCGGCTGATCTGCGTGTTTGGGACCACGCCGTGGTGCAAGAGCACAGTATCCGCGGCTATACGGCAAGTCGCACTGCCCACAGTGAACGATACGGCTTGTACACGCTCATCGCCTTCGATGCGGACACCAGTGCACTGCTTCCAGACTGGAATGCGAGCACGGCGCAGGTTCCACAACATGCGCAATCCCTTACCCAGCATCTTCGGCGCTCCAAGTGCGCCCACAAGATGGGGCAATGCCCGGGTGCGGTTGGAGGCGGGCGTGGTATCCACGATCCCGGCGATCTTTGCTCCGGCCTGCAGCAACTGGCACGCTACGAGCAGAAGCAGCGGGCCGCCGCCGACAAGCATGACATTTCCGTCAGGCACCTGCGCCGACGTTTTAAGGGCGATTTGCGCTGCTCCTGCGTTCAGCACTCCCGGCAAGGTCCAGCCCGGCATAGGCGAAGGCCGCTCCATTGCGCCGGTCGCCACCAACAGCTGAGGTGCACGAACATGGAAAGATCGACCGGACTGCTGGGCGTACACCGTCAGATCGTTCTCCACATCCCAGACGAGCGTGTTGTGATGTACCTCGACACCAGACGCAGCGAAGCGCTGCGCGAGTTTGGTGCCATGACGGTAGTCCGGCCCCAGTAGCTCAGCAACCGCGGCCGGTGCAGCGGTAACGTTCCGGTAAATTTGGCCACCAGGACGTCGCTGCTCATCGAGCAACACGGTTCGGAGGCCGTAAGCGGACGCCGTGGCGGCCGCTGTCATACCGGCCGGGCCTGCGCCAATGATGACGAGGTCATGGGTAAAGCCACCACCCACATTCGCGCCCGCGGTGTGATCAACGTTGCGAGGTGCTTTCATGTTTGGGCTCCCACGCGTCGCGAACCCGAAGGGAGTCGCACACGCATGCCTTCGCGAACCTCGACCATGCAGGACTGGACGTTTTGCGATCCATCGACTTCGACCAGGCAGTCGAAACACACCCCCATCAGACAAAGCGGAGCCCGGGGAGCGCCTGACACAGCTGTGTGGCGAAATGGACTAATCCCTGCCCCCAGCAGCGCCATCGCGAGAGATTGGCCAACAGTCACGCTGATCTCGCGCCCGTCCACGTTGATGAGGACGGTCTGCGGCTGATCTGCACGGGGAAGACTAATTTGCTTGAACATGAAAACGTTTCGCTTTGAAATCCAGGAGATCCGCCGGCTCAATGCCGGTACGCATCCAGTCGACCAAAGGGCCGGCGTGAGCAGGGGCGAGCGTGATGCCGCTGTGGCACGTCACGACGAATGCGCCGGGACACTCTGTCGAGGCGTCGTAGATCGGATAGCCGTCGGGGCTCATCACTCGCAGCGCGCCCCATGTGCGCACGAGGTTGACATCTGCCAGCATCGGAAAGCAACGCACCGCGCGCGCCGCAATGCGCGCGAGTTCAGGGAGGGTAGTGCCGTCATCCATGCCGACGTCTTCCTTTGAGTCACCGATCTGCACAGTGCCCTCACCAGTCTGCCGGACGAAGTGGCACGGGTAGCGAAGAAACGGCTCAACGCGTTCAGTCACTAGGATCTGGCCCCGTATCGGTCGTACAGGCGCCGCCAAGCCTACCTGCGGGGCTAACTCGCCATTTCCTAAGCCAGCGGCCAATACGACGCGCCCCGAAGTAAAAGTCTCAGCTCCGACTGTCACGCGAAACTCACCGAGTTTGTGCTCGATCTTGTCGACGCTGACGTTGGAAACGAGCTGCCCGCCCCGCGCCTTGAAGCCATGTACTAAAGCCCGCAGGGTTCGTAGTGGGCTAACATGGCCGTCCAGCTCGCAGTAGATTGCCCCCACAACCTCAGGGCCGATCTGCGGAGTCAACTTGCGCAGACCAGAGGCGTCCAGCACTTCGTAGGGATAGGTGATGCCTAGATCCTTTGCCAGCGCATTCAGCTTTTCGCTGGACGCGGTCAGGGTCTTTTCGTCGAAGCTCATGCTCAGCCCGCCGGGCTGATGGAGTTCGACATCAACACCGGTTAGCTCTGCCAACTCGGTGGCCAAAGACGGCCACATGCGAGCCGCCAACATGGTCCAACGTGCATACGCTGGGCGGCCGAGTCCCTTGTTCTGGACCCAGACCAAGCCAAAATTGCCGCGCGAAGCCCTGAAGGCGTCGTCGCTTCCATCAAGCACACAGACCGAGTCGCCGGCCCTCGCGAAGCCGTAGGCGACGGACATGCCCACCACGCCTCCACCGATCACCAGGGTATCAATATGGCGACTCGTCATTTCTTTGTTTCCCAGCCGAGGAATGTCATGAGTGCTATCAACCTGCAAGATTGACGCTCGCGAAGTTTTGCCGCTCGTCACAGCGGCCTCGAAACAATGCACGCCCACTCTCATCACTCCGGCTTAATGTCGCGTTCACGAACGATCTTGGCGAACTTCTCTGCCTCACCGCGGATGAACTTCGCTACTTCGGCTGGATCTTTTGAAGATTGGGGTTCGATGCCAAGTTTGATCAGCTTTTCTCGAAACGTCGGCGTCGCAATGATGTCGCGTATCGCAGTATTGAGCTTGGCGACGATCTCCGTCGGGGTTCCCGCAGGAGCCTGGATTGACTCCCAAGCAACCAGTTCGAAGCCGGGAACGCCGGACTCGGATATCGTCGGGATGTCAGGGACGGCAGCGACTCGGTTCTTGCTTGAGACGGCGATCGCTCGCAGCTTTCCTTCCCTTACCAAGCTAATAGACGAGGCTACTGTTGGCATCATCATCGTGACCTGACCGCTCATTACGTCGACCAACGCTGGGCCCGAACCTTTGTATGGCACATGAACCATGCTAGTTCCTGTCAGGGACAAGAGAAGTTCAGACGCCAGATGTCCTGCACTGCCGGGACCGTAACTAGCATATGGCAGCTTGCCGGGCTGAGCCTTCGCCAGCGACACCAGGTCCTGCACAGATTTCACCGGCACCGTATTGGGCGTCACCAGCCATAAGGGGATGACACCGAGCAGTGCCACGGGAGCGAAGTCTTTGTAGATGTTGTAGTTGAGCTTTTGTAGCGCAGGGTTGATGGCAAATGAGGAGGAGACGGAGAGGAGGGTATATCCGTCCGCCGCCTGGCTGCGTACATACTGTGTCGCAATGATCGAATTAGCTCCTGCCTTATTCTCGACCACGACTTGCTGGCCTAGCTTCACGCTGAGTGCGGCGGCTAGTAACCTTGCTGTGGCATCGGAAGATCCACCTGGAGGAAATCCGACGACCAGTTTGATAGGACGAGTAGGATAGGAGTGGGGCTCCGCATTGACGCAAGTCGCTCCGAGTACTGCGCTTACAGTGAAGCCAGCTACGGCAAGTGAGCGAGCCAATCGAAGTACGCGCTTGCTGCGTAGTTCTGCGACCACAGAAAAAGGCCACGTCCAGGAACGCTCGGCAGGCAGTGTTCGTCTCATTTGTTCAATCCTCATTGGTACAGGGGGCGCCGCGCCGCTACACGGGAAGTTTGTAACCCCGATCGGTCCCGACGTTCGATCACTTTTCGGACGTTGTTATGTTCAAATGTTATCTGCGGCCCTCGCTGCCTTACCAGCCCCTCACCTCAGAGGTTGGGGCGTTTGGTGGCGAGCACGTTGATATTAGGCCTACACCTTCTGTACAACAAATCAAAACAAGCAGGCTTCTTATGCATGGATGTTATGTATGAAACCAAAGCTGAACCTTAGGCAGATTGAGTCGTTCTACGCGGTGATGCGTACAGGCACGGTTGTTGGGGCAGCCCAACTAATGAACGTTACGCAGCCAGCCGTTAGCAGAGCTATAGGGTTATTGGAAATCCGAGTCGGTTATAAGCTCTTCGAGCGTCGAGGGCGCAAGCTGGTGGCCACCCCAGAAGGCGATGCACTTTACCGAGAGGTTGAGCCGGTCTACGGCAGTCTGGATCGCATCGCCCTGGTGGCAGAGGACATTCGGCACCAGCGAGCGGGTGCGCTCCGTATTGCGACCCTACCATCTGTCTCGCAGTCGCTTCTGCCAAGAGCAATAGCGCGGTTTCTATCAACTCGACCGAAGGTGTCCGTGTATGTGCAAAGCCTGCCATCACGGCAGATTGCGGACTTAGTTGCTACGCGGCAGTTCGATATCGGACTCATCGAGTTGCCGTTGTCGCGCCCCGCTATTTCCATCGAACCGTTGGAGCCGACCCCAGCTATGGCCGTAATTCCGGTTGGTCACCGTCTTGCGGCTAAGCGACACGTTTCGATCAGGGATTTGGCTGGTGAGCGGATGATCCTGCTTTCGCAACATAGCTTCTTACGCCACCAAATTGACGATGCGTTCTCGAAGTATGGTGTATCTGCTGATGCGATGCTTGAGACGCCTCATTCGTTGGTCGCATGTGGACTAGTTGCCGCGGGCGCAGGCATAACACTGGTCTCTAGATGGGCTGCGGAGGCCTTTTCGACAGCTGACGTGGTGGTACGGCCAGTAAGGGATGAATTGACCTCGCGATCAGCGATTATTTTTCCCTACCCAGGCGCTCGTCTGTTATTGGCAGAGGCCTTCGCAAAGGATCTAAGGGAAGAAATCCGGACGTCGAAGCGACGATAGCACCTTGCCCTTTGCGAGCGCCAATATCTCCGCACGAAAGGCGAAAATATCAGTTTCCGAATGGGGTCGTCAGGTCCGTCTCGTTCGTGTCAACCACGAACACCGCCAAGAGCTTGGCCGGTTTCGTCTCGCTGCCATTGGCGCTGACCTTATGGCGATCGCCCGGCAGTTCGGAGAAGTTCTGTCCAGTCTTGTAGGTCGTTACCGGCCCGTCGTTGACCTGGCTACGAATCTCCCCTTCAAGCACGGTCGCGTAGATGAAGGCAGATTTCGCATGCGTGTGACCAGGCGAGTCGACCCAGTCCCCCTCAACACACTGCATGCTTGCAATCGCTGATGCTACCGCACTGTTACGCCACCTTGCGGAGGACGCACGGCGGCATCGCGGATTGCTGTCCTCGCGCTCTTTGGCTCGCTTCACTTCACGGTTTTCCGGGGTGCCGCGCTGCAGCCGATAAGCTTGTCCATACGGCGCTTGGTGATGTGAACATTCCTCCTATGTTGACGAACGGGTCGTGCAAACGGATGTCTCAGGCTTGCCTCCTTTTCAAAGGGACACGTATATCAATGCTTCCTTTCGCTTCGGCGGATCCGCTCAAAAGCAGCTCCGATCTTCAGAATCTTTGCATCGTCTCCTGCCTTGCCGAGAAATGACACGCCTACCGGAATGTTGCTGGCTGATCTACCACCGTTTACGGTGATCTCCGAGAAACCGGTGGCTGAGGCGATCTTCGCAGCGGCGTAAGCGTATGACTTGCAGACAAAGGTCGGGTCGGTCTTGCCAGGTACGACCGGAGCGCTGCAACCAATCGTCGGAAAGAAGAGAGCGTCATAGCGCCCCTGGGCCATCAGTTCCACCAGTTCCCGCCTCAACGACGGAATGACAACACTCAACATCCGTATGTACGCAGGCGAATTGGTCGCCCCCGTCTCCAGGTTCTCAACCAAACCTTTGTATCGGCCGGGGTTGATCGTTCGGGTACCCTTGTCCGTGTAACCGTCGAGCCGGCGCATGAACTCCCGCAGATCCCGCGGCTGGCCACCCGGCAGGCCGGCTAAGTACGCCTCAAATTGAGGCCGGAACTCGGCAGCACCGATGGGGCCAAGAAGGGCGGGCTGCAGCGTTTCATACACTTGAGGCAAACGGACATGGACGATGCGTGCCCCTGCCTTCTCCATTGCCGCCACGGAGCGCCGCTTAATGTCGTCGACCTCGTGGTTCGCGCCGTCGAAGTTGTCAACTACCGCGATGGTCTTGCCGGCGAGACTTTCAATGCCCAATCCCGTCGTCAGCGATTCTTGCGGGCGCGCCACGTCTTCGGTTGCAGCATCGCTCTTATCCTGGCCCTGAATGACATCGAGAACAATGGCCTGGTCCTCAACGGTCCGCGTGATGGCGCCAGCAACATCGGCGGTTAGCGACATCGGTATGATTCCCGAGCGGCTGACCAGCCCGAGAGTCGTCCGCATGCCTACAGTGCCGGTAACGCTGGCCGGGGAACGAATGGAGCCCGTGGTATCGGTGCCCAGAGCAAAAGGCGCAAACTTGGCCGCTACAGCGGCTGCCGAGCCGCTGCTGGAGCCGTCTGCTGTCCGCAAGGGATTGAACGGATTGAGCGTCTGTCCACCCACTGAGCTGTAACCGTACCACCCGTAGGATGCTGCCAACTCCGACATATTGGTCTTGCCAAGCAAGATGGCACCCTGATCCAGGAGCTTCTGCACGACGAAGGCATTGGTAGCCGGTATCGAGCCATTGAGTGCGAGCGAGCCGCCAGTGTTGGGCATTCCCGCTACGTCAAAATTGTCCTTCGCAAGGAACGGTATGCCGGCCAGTGGCGCGTTACGCTGGTTCGCGCCATGTTGGGCCCGCCGGGCATCCCACGCAGTCGCCTGTTCCATAGCCTTTTCGTTAATGGCCAGCACCGCATGGATGCCGTCGGCAGGACGGTCGTAGGTCTCGATCTGCTTCAAGTAGGCGCCGACCAGTTCAGCAGAAGTAATTGCGCCGCTGTCCAGTGCCGATCGCAATTCGGCAAGGCCCATATCCAGGATCTTATCGGCCGGCATGCCTGCGCCGGCCCATGAAGGTGCTGCGATCAAGGCCGCAATCAGGATCGTTCGGGCGCGCTGATAAGGCTTACGGTGAGCGGAATGATTAGATAGCTGGGGATGCATGGCTAGTGGTCCATTACGATAATGTGAAGCGCTGCGGGGCAGTCGTAGTGACTCCCGGTAGCATCGCCTTCGCGGATTCCTTGCTAGTCGACCGTGGCGCCGGATGTTTTGATGACTGGCGCCCACTTTGCCCGCTCTTCGCGCAGCAGCCTGCCGAGCGACTCGGGGTTGCCTCCGAAGGAGCCGGCCGTCCGCTCCACGCCCATGGCTGCGAGTTGCTGCGCCACCGCTGGCCGCACTAGCGCCTTGTTGACCTCCGCATTGATCCGGCTAACGACTGTGCTGGGAATCCCCGCCGGTCCAACCAGACCGAACACCACACTTGCCTCTATATCCTTGTAGCCTACCTCGGCCATGGTCGGCACGTCCTTGAGCACCGGCACGCGCTTGTCCGCCGTTACTGCAAGGGCCCGCACCTTGCCACCTTGGATCATCGGAAGTGCTACCGGGATCGATGCGAAGAACAGGTCAACCTGACCGCCTATCAGGTCCGTCATCGCTTGGGCCGCACCGCGGTAGGGGATGTGCTGCATATTGATTCCGGCCTTGCGCTTCCACATCTCTCCAACCAAATGAGCCAGAGTGCCGTTGCCCGAGGAGGCAAAGGAAAGCGAAGCCTTCTTACCCGCGGCCACCAGTGTGCCGACATTGGCATGGGGACCACTGGCGGAGACGATCAACACCAGGGGGACCTTGGCAATTAGCGCGATGGGCAGCATATCCTTCTCGATATCGAAGGGAATGCGTCGGTATAGGAACTGGTTTACCACCATATTGCTTGACTCACCCATCGCCAACGTATACCCGTCGCGCGGCGCCTTGAATGTCTGGTCGAAGCCGATATTGCCGCCGGCGCCCGGAAGGTTCTCCGGCACGAACGCCCAATTGACGGATTCCGTCAAGGCGTTGGCCGTCAAACGCGCCATTCCGTCGGTTCCTCCGCCTGGCGGCGCGGGAATGATGAGCCTGATCGGCTTGGCCGGGAAGGTCTCAGCCAAGACGGATCCCGTCGCCAACACAGCGGTCGCTAAAACTGCTGCGGACAGTAAAGCCCGCCGGCTCAATTTGGAGTGAATTGCCATTAAGTTCATGATTTAGGCCTCGATACCTAGTACAGAAACACAGCCCTCTATCTATTAAGCATTGAGGTCTGCAGAGCCTTCTTCCTACGGGAGTAAAGCCGCAGGAGAAGCAACATAAAGAAGCTGCTCATCTATGCCGACGGCGCCGGCCACCGCCACGTCGAATGCCTCCTAATGGCGATCGACGCAGACGGCCTCATGTCGTGCGCGCCGGAGCGCTCAGGGCAAGCAGCAGCGGATCCCATGCGCCCGCTCGCAGTCCGGCCATGCCCTCAAGCACACCTTGCTGGCTCGCTGGCGATAGGGTGGCCCGGGTCGCGACCTGAAGCTTGCGTTCGAGATCCTCCCAAGACAAAGGGTGATCGGGATCGCCGCGTGGATCCGTCAGCGGCGACTCAAGCAGCTGTCCGTTTGACAAAGTCACGGCGACCCACGCTGGTGAGCGTGCGGGGAACAGAGATTCAATGGCGGCGTCATGCACCACCGTGATCCGCTTCGCCAGGTCACTCACCTCCGCGTCATAGAGGCGACGCGTATCCAGAGGGAGCAGAGCATCGGCGCCATGCAACGCGCACAAGGCCAAGCAGTACGGAACGCTATACTGTGCCTCCACCAGTGTCTCGGGAACGGGCTTGTTGCTCAGGTTGAAGGTGGCGCGATACGTGTGCACCTCCATGCGTTCGATGTCGCGCGCCGCCAAGCCATGAAGCCTCTGGAGATGAAGAAGCGCATCCAACGGTGCATGGATATGGCGACAGCAGCCGAACGGCTTGAAATAAGTGCCGTTTATCAGCGGCTGGCCACCAAGGTCACGCAGTGCCGTATCCGAGTCGAAGAGCCGGCCATCCTCGAGTACGGCGGCAGGACCGGCATAGCCGGCCATCGCCAATTCTAGAGCGGCCCAGCCAGAGACAGCGCCTGCAGCTATGCCTTCCTTCACGTCCGAGCCGACAAGCCCAGCCAGTGCGGGTAGCGCGGGTGCCGTCTGGGCGGCGATAGCCAGTGCCTGGGCGATGATCTCAGCACTGGCGCCTAGCATCCTGCCGCAGGTCGCCACAACCGCGAATCCCGACCAGGTCCCGGACGGCGCATAGCCGGGGCGTGCCATGGCCATCCGGATGCCCACTTCATATCCCGCCACCACTGCGGCCATGAAGTCCTGAACAGCTATATCGGGACGAGCATGGACCAGCGCCATCGCCGCAGGAATTGTGGCCGCCCCTGGATGGCCCCTGGCCTTGCGGTATCCATCATCTAGGTCCAGTGCGGCGGTCGCGGCGCTATTGGCAAACAGCGCGCCGGCATCAGTAGCAGTGCGCCCTGTGAACCACATCGGTGAACCACCGGCGCCATACATCGTCTGTGCCGCTTGCTGCGCCGCCTTCACCCCGGGCTGCTCTAGCGCGGACGCCGCGCTCGCTAGCGCGTCAAGCACACAGCGCAATACCGTCTCCTGGGTGCGTGCATCGATGGTACGGGCGTCCAGATCGGCAACATAGCGACCCAAGTGTAGACCGATGTCACGGCTGTTGCTGGGCTTCATGTCTGTGGAAGCCTGATGCTCATTACCTTTTGGCATATAACTTTGTCAACCTCCTCTAAGTGGCTTTGCCGTCTTACAGGCCTTGAGGCCACGGGATTTGAGGTGAATGCTATAGAATGCCGGGGCGCTGATACAGTAACAATTCTTCGTCTGCTTATGCCTAATAGGTATTTATGAAAGTCGACATGAACATGCGCCACATTGAGGCTTTCCGAGCTGTCATGATTTCTGGCAGCGTGGTGGGAGCCGCCAAGCTGCTCAACGTGACGCAGCCCGGAGTCAGCCGCACAATTGCGCTGCTCGAGATGCGTCTAGGCTATGCGTTGTTCCAGCGCAAAGGCCGGCGACTCGTGCCCACCTCGGAGGCAGAGGCGTTGTACCGCGAGGTTGAGCATCTCTATGTGGGCATAGATCGGATAACGCAGGTTGCTTACGACATCCGATACCATCGCGCGGGAGCACTACGGCTGGCCAGCCTGCCCGCGCTGGCGCAATGGCTAATCCCGGCGGTGCTTGCCAAGTTCTTAGAAGCCCGGCCTCAGGTTCGCATCTTTGTGCAGACGCTACCTTCGACGCAAATCGCCGAACTAGTCGCGACAAGGCAGTTCGACCTCGGCGTTGTCGAATTGCCGATGTCCAGATCCGGCGTAAGCGTGCGGAACTTGCCACCCTCGCCCATCGTGGCGGTGTTGCCCTTCGAACACCGCCTAGCGGCCCGAGAGAAAGTCAGCCTGCGTGATTTGGCCGGAGAACGGCTTGTGCTGCCATCACCGCAAAGCTATCTGCGCTACCAGATTGATGACGCCTTCAACCGCCAAAGCATCGTGCCGGACGTCGTTGCAGAGACGCCGACATCGCCTCTGGTGTGCGCGTTGGTGGCGGAAGGCGCCGGCATTGGCTTGGTATCGGCATGGGCACCCTCTCCGCACGGCGATACGCGCACGGTGCAAAGGCCGCTCGACGAACTGCTGCAATCGCAGTACGCCTGCCTGCGGCCGGAAGGTGCCGTTCCGATGGTGTTGGCGGAGGAATTCCAGTCGTTACTCTCTGCTCAGATGGATGCAATGGCACCGGGCCACTAGAAGTCCTGTTCCGTTAGCGAAGACGCGGTCGTCATAGCGACTGCACTCGGAAGGGAGGTCAATGGGTCAGCGTGACGCCATGCCGACCGTAATCGAAACTATCGAACCACTCCCGGATCGCGTCGGCCACAACGCTTGGATCGCAAGTGGCGGCATCCGGAACGCATGCCCAAATGAGACTTTCGACGTCAACGCGTCGTTCCGCCCGATCCCTCCAGGCATCGCGGTCGCGGGCTAGGATAGCGAGGTGCTGGTCTCGGATCGGGATGTAACGCATGGCGCAGACAAGGAAGTGGGAGTCCCGTATTGACGGCCGCCTCGCTGATTTCTTGACCCATCCACTGCTTACGTCAACCTAAGGGTGACGGTGAACCTGACCGTTGGGTCCGGGCTCAGCGTCACGGGATTTCACGCCAGTCCGCCTAATTCCGGATTTCCAGTCCAGCAAAAGCGCACGTAGTCCGGCTAATTCCGGTTTCCTACAGAACTGCGAGGAATCGGAATTCTCGAGACTGCGTTCTCCGAAAAATCAACGACTTAGCGTCCAATTCGGTCCGCGCTCGTTCGGATGAGAACCGGAAATACCGAGACTGACCTGAATTGAAGCGCGAATTCGTTGGACTGCCCCGCACCGGTCGCTCACTGTCTCTTTGCGACCCGCTTCGGCCCCTCAATCCGGCCCGCACTCAACGGCAGCTTTGGCGGTAAGAACGCTCGTCCGCCCCATTTCGGCGGCCGGCAACGGGCCAGCCTTAGCAGGCTTAAATTAGAGGATCGATCAACACGCGGCAAATAGCAAAGGCGACAACGGGGTTGTCAGTCCTCGCAAATGGCAACTTTCTCCAGTCGAGACTGCTATACCGTCGGCAGAACGAGGTCCGGTTTACCGTTACAATCATAGACGTAACCAAGATCAAATAGGCGAGGCGACGACTATGGAAGACGAAGCACTCCTTGACAGCCTGCTCTACCGCGGCGAAGGCGATGCGCTCGATTTCAAAAAAATGCAATATGCGTTTGAAGGCGCTGACGATAACCACAAGTCCGAGCTACTCAAAGATATCCTTGCGTTCGCAAACGCGTGGCGTGACACAACCGCATATATCGTCATCGGTGTAAATGACGCTCGCGAAGTGGTGGGATTGGACAAGGATATTGACGACTCTCGGCTTCAGCAGTTTATCAACGGCAAGGTAAATCGCCCCATTCGATTCCACTATCGATCGCTTCTGTATAAGGGAACAACTATAGGTATCTATACCATCCCTTTGCAGGATCGACCATTTTTTTCCGTTAGAGACTTCGGCAAAGTTGCGGCAGAAGCAGTATACGTACGCCGCGGATCTGCCACGGCATTAGCTAAACCTGATGAAATCGCAAAGATGGGAGCTGCCGCTGTACAGGCTCACCGCCCTCGTTTATCGATGAGAATATTTGGCGCAGATGGCGAAGTATCGGCAAGTGAAAGTTTGGCCGCGGTGGTTAATGATTTGCGGATCCCTGAGGCAAGCGAAATCCCCGATCACGTTGATACAAGCCCAGCGAGCAGGTTCGGCCTTACGGACCATTTCATGAACGAAGATTATTTTCGTCAAGTTGCTGCGTACATAAGGCAGAGGGAGGGTCTAGTAAAGTTCGGCCTGTTGATTGAGAACCTTGGTGACGCGTATGCAGATGACGTTAAACTAACCTTTCGTGTACCCGCATCAGAGGGATTCCAGTTGATGGCTGGTGATGATCTCGAGCGTACACCGCGTACTCATTGGGACGCGGTCAGGTCGCACCGATGGTCGGGTACTGTAGATCCGTCAGTCGAGATTTCGTCAAATGCGGACACCCTCACTGCGACAATTTGGCTCGGGAAAATTCATGCGGGGGACCGTCGAACGACCGTTGACTTATATTTCAGTCACCCACCGGCAAGCCTCTCACACGCCGACGTAACCGTTCATGCCGATCAGTTAAAGGCACCGTTGAGCTTCTCGATCCCATTGTCGTTCCAAGTCAATACGCCGCCACAAGTTACAGTGGAGCAACTGCTAGAGATAGCTCATAGATTTGATGAATCGGAATGAGGCGTTCTTCCAGGCGGGCGGAACTGACCAGCGGCTACGGAATCGCTATTGTTCATAACCGCGCCGCGTTGCTCACACCCGTCACAAAGCGCTCAGCGCCGCCATTCTAACGAAGCCGCCCGACGTCGGTTGCTCATCTCGTAGTGACCATTGACAGGCCCGCAGACCAATAGCCGCAAGGCCGACGAGGTGTCGGCGATGGTAGCTACGCTTGGGTCGTTGTTTGGGTGAAGCGGACGTTCGGACGTCCAACGCCGAGCGCAAGCCGCGGCTGTAATTGGCCGACAGCAGTCAATGCGCCCCGGTCAGTGCTTCCCCACAAGTACGGGACGTAGGGAATCGGGTTTCGCGCTCCTAGCGCGCAGCCCGCCTGGACTCAAGGCAAGCACGCGCCAGTCGCACTAATTCCAAATTTCTAGTCTCACGGAAAAGCACCTAGTCTCACGAATTCCGGTTCCGTACAGAACTGTAGTATCCAAGCCGAGTTTGACAAGGTGGGAACGCATTAGACTCAATGAACACTCGTCGCGGCTCAACGTGATCGCCACCCGAACTCAGCCGTCGGATATACCCTTACGCTGCACACCGTAACCCGGGCTGCATTGGCCCCTCACACCTCGCAGATTGGCAAAGGGCCAAAGAAAAAAGCCCTCCAAACATCGGAGGGCGGACAGTACAGGAAAGGACACAGGCTTCTGGCCCGCAGTCGGCAATGGTACCCCCACGACCGCGCGTGGCGATCAGGGGGGCGGCTAGCAGCTTGTCGGCTGGCGCGGCCCGATTGGGCGCGACAACAGCGTGGTCACCGCGCCACCAGCGCACCAGCCATCCAGCTTGTCCTCAAAGATGCCGTGGACAAGCCGATCCAGGCAGATCACCTCGATGCCGTTCGCTTCGACGGTGCCGAGGATGTTTGCCACGGTCGTGCCGCGGGTACCGCGGCGTTTCACGGTGGCCACGCCCTCGCCAATGGCGAGCGTGCAATCTTCAGTTTTCATGCTGCCTCCTTGAGCAGTTCACGTTGATCCCGGGCCTCGCGGCCATGCAGCTTGGCGAGATCGTCCACAAATTCATCCAACAGCGTGTCCATGTGCAGGAACGCTTCGTCTTCCAGTTCCGGTGTCGCCCAGTCCAGGCCCGCCTCCATGGCGTCCCGTTTGTGCGCAACCATCTGGTCCTGGTAGGTGTCAATACTGCCCGGCAGGTGGAAGTACACCACCTTCAACTGCCCCTTCCGGTTCCACCGCAGCGCGCGCCGCATCGCCTGATACTCGATCCGCCACGTCCACGAGCGGTCGTAGAAGAGGACATAGTCAGCGTTTGGTAGGTTGTAGCCCGCCCGGCCTGACGCCTTGGTGCAGAGGAGCCCCGTGGCATTACCGCCCACGAACCGCTTGTCCTTATCGGCCACGCGTTTCGCAATCGGAATCCCGCCGTGGAACGGCACTGTCTCCACCCCCTTCGCCTTCAACTGGCTGGCGATGAGGTTGACGACACCCGGGTTCTCGGCGAACAGGATGGCCTGCTTCCCTTCCCCGGCGATAGCCTCCAGCCGCTCGATCACCGCACGCTGCTTGCTGGTGAGTTGCGCCAGCCCGCCGACACCATCCACCCCATGCTGCGGGTAGTTGGCGGCGAAGTGGACGGCACGGATACGGGCCAGAATGGCAATCAGGTTGTTCGGCCGGCCATCCTTGCGGATCTCCCGGTACCACTGGGCAAACTCGTCGGCGGTGCTGAGGTACAGCGACAGATGCGCTGGGTCCCAGGACGTCTCGACAATCTCGACCGTGGGCTGCTCGATGCGGATATAGCGCGCCACATCAGGCTCGCACACCAACCGGCGCTTAACGTGCGGCGCCAGCATCTGCCGGTACCGAGGCAGGTTGCCGATCTTGGGCACTTCGCGCTTGGCCCCATCCTGCAGGCTTTCGGCAAATTCCCAGGTCACCCACTCCAGGACCACGAAGTCGCTGCGAAAGCGGTCGATGCCGCGTTCGGCATGCTGCACCGAGGCAAGCCAGTTCGCTTCCAAATAGCCGCGCCGGTAGCCATACGGCTGGGCCGCCGTGCCATCACCGCCCGTAAACGCGATCAGTCCGAAGATGTCGCGTGGGTAGTTGGCAATCGGGCTGCCGGTCAGGATATAGCGCCGCTTCGCCGATAGCTGCCAGAGCGCGCGGCTCTGGTCGCTTGCCGGGTTGGACAGGCGCTCACCCTCGTCGGCCACCAGCAGTCCGATGCGACGGCGCAGCCGGTGCGCGTAGGTGATGCGGCGCGAAGCCTGCCGGTCGACGGGCATGCGCAAGCGCTCATAGGCGATCAGGTTGATGCGACCGAGCCGCACCAGGTCCTCAGGCGACTGAATCACTTGCACGTCCGACGCTGGCATGACCTGCTCCAGCTCGGCGCCCATCTCGGCGATCAGGCGTGCCTCGACAACGATCAGGCCGTGCTTGACGCCGGACAGCAGGATCAGGCCTGCCGCGAGACGCGACTTGCCGCAGCCCTGCTCCCACGCCGCTACCGCACCGTTGGGCTTGAGCAGCAACTCGACCAGGTCCTCCTGTTGGAATTCCCAGTCCAGCCATCGATCGATCCCCAGCGCGAGCAGCCGCTTGCGCAGCCGGCTGGCCTGCCCGGGATAGCGCGTGGCCAGGCCCTCGTGCACGATTTCCCATGCCTGCGCCGATTTCTCGACGCTGTAGCGGGTAGTGATCTCGTCCAACGAGACGACGTAGCTCTTGTCGCGTACCTGGTACTGGTAGCGGCCATCGGACTGCCGATCGAAGCGTACCGCCTGGCCAGCCTTGATGACCGGGCCGCCCCATACCGACGAATCGACCAGATGCGTTTTCGTCGCCGTACCGACGATGGTATCGGCGGCGCAAACGCCCGTCGTCCAGACCGCGTGGCGCAAGGGCAACGCCTGCCGCATGCTCCGACGTAGTCGTTGGCGGAAGTGCTCGAGGAAGCCCTGTGCAAACTCCGGCTCACCGCCGGCGGCCTTCACCATACCGACGAGCTCGCCCAATGCCCCGATCGGATCGGGCTGGACCAGATAGGCCTCCAGATCCAGCCGGCCAGTGCCTGCGTAACGAAAGCCACGCGGCAGGCGCTGGCCTTCCAGCGACACGATGCGGCGCTCCAGCAAGCGGTTGAGCACCATCGCCTCGACGAACCCGCAGTCGAATCCAAGCACGATGCGGCGGCCGTCATGCGAGATGCGTACCCGTTTCTGCGAGGTCACCGGGCGCGTGATGGCCGGACCTTGGTCGTCCAGCAACTGGTGGCCGAGCCACGGCTCGCCATAGAGCCGATCCTCGGTCTGCAGCTCCAGCGTGGGCAGCGCTTGGGTCAGATCCGATACGGTTTGCCGCACGAAATCGCTGGCTCGCATGCGGAAGCGCGCGAACACTGCAATGGAGGTGCGCCCTCCGCCCTTCCTGCCGGAAAGCGCTCGCTGGCAGGTCGAACACGCGCCCACACGCCTTGCGGCACCGTTGAAGGACGCGCCGTGACCGATGACCCGGCCGGTTGTGTTGCGGGGATGTTCTGTATCGGGCCCCTCGAACTGCCGCCCGCGATGGCCGTCATTCAGTGCGGGGCCACGCGGTGCCTACTGAAGCTTCCCGCGCCGTGCCTACCGTCGCTCCGCAAAGTGCGCATGCTGTCGTTTTCGGCTCGGCCCAGCATTTTCCTGACCTGCCTTGAATTCACAAATTTGAGCGTAGGGTGGAACTGGCGCCGAGCAATGGCGCTTAGCCTTCACCTAGCTCAGACAGCCTCCGCCTGGGCCACTACTCCTTACAAAGCCACCATGCATAGCGACGCGAACACTCCCCTCCCATCCTCCGACGCCGAAACAACGATAACAACAAATCTTCTTGCACTGCGCGACTGTCTACAACGCTGGGCCGATAGCGACGAATTCTGGCAGGCGCAGCCCTACGGAAAGCGCTTCTACTTCGGCGCCGGGGCTCGGGATTACATACCGAGAGACGTACTTCGCGCCGTCCTCGCCAGGGTGGCAATCAGTTCAAAATCGGCACGGGAGCGCTGCAAGGCGATGATCCCTGCATGTGGCGATCTTGATTGCCCTATATGCGACCTCATTTCCATTGACGCTAAGCTGTAACCCAGAAGATGCAGTTGTGGGGGGCTTCAGGAGCGGCGACTCGAGATGATTTGAAGACGGCGGGTTAATGAGAGCCACTTGGAGCGCTTCGGATGGGAGCTCCCTCCATGACGGTCCTTCAAATCCAGCCGCCTCGACCGCAAGTTGCACCGCCTCGATAGTAGTGCATAATCGTCCACGCCCGGTGCATGATTATGAGCCGCGAAATGGAACACAAAGGCCGCTGCCAATGCTGCTAGCCGATACGATTGAACTTGTCACCAGCCAGCGCGAAGTCGATTACTTCGTGAGGGCGGCTGGGTGCGCGCGTTTCGTATGGAACTGGGCGCTAGCAGAATGGAACCGCCAACGCGCAGGAGGCGGTAAGCCGAGCGCAATGGCGCTGAAGAAGTCCTTTAACGCCATTAAGTATCAGCAGTATCCGTGGATGGCCGACATCCATCGTGACGCGCACGCCCAACCATTCGCCAATCTATCAAAGGCATGGTCGAAATTCTTCTCTGACATTAAGTCGGGGATAAAAGCGCACGCCCCCAGGTTCAAGAAGAAAGGTCAATGCAAGGACGGATTCTACGTCGCCAATGATAAGGTAAGGTTTGACGGACAGTCAGTTGTGCTGCCATTGATTGGACGGGTTGCCATGCGGGAGGCGCTGCGGTTCCCCGGGCGAGTAATTGGCGCCGCCGTGAGCCGACGAGCTGATCGTTGGTTCATCTCGGTGCAGGTAGAGGTGGCGGACGACGTGGCGTTCGTCCCGCGCACTGGCAATGGCGTGGTTGGCGTGGACCTTGGGATCAATTCGGCCGTCACACTTTCGACGGGGGAAACGTTCGAGGGCCCCAAGCCGTTGAAAGCAGCACTACGGCGCCTGCGGATTCGGTCTCGACGCCTTTCCCGGAAGGTTGAGATGGCGAAGCCAGGGCGCGCGGCATTCAGCCGAGATTTCGTTGGGCCGCGACGTCCGAACACTAAACCACGACCGGCGCGGTCTTCCGGCCAGATCGACAGTGCCGCACGGCTGGCGCGCCTGCACGCCCGCGTCGCTAATATCAGGCAGGATTTCCTGCACAAGGCAACCACCAGGCTATGCCGCGAAAACCAAGTGATTGGCCTGGAGGATCTCAACGTCCGCGGTATGCTCAGGAATGATCGTCTTGCCCGCTCACTCTCGGACATGGGGCTGGGTGAGTTTCGCCGGCAAATGGAATACAAGGCGAAGCGATACGGCACGCACCTTGTGTTTGCCGATCGCTGGTTTCCGTCGAGCAAGCTGATGTCCTGCTGTGGCCATAAGCTCGACAAACTTACGCTTAGCGAGCGTCGCGTCGTGTGCCCGGCCTGCGGCATGAGTCATGACCGCGATCACAACGCAGCGATCAACCTTGAACGGCTCGCAACCGAAACTGCGCTACCCGTGGCGAGTGATTCGGCAACGAATCGCACTGCGAGAGGCATGTCGCCGATCGCAGGCGGGAAAGTTACGTCCGTCAGGGACGAGGTCGGCCAGCAAGGAGCCTCGGGGCGGGAAGGAAATGGCGCGCACAGTTGCGCACGTTTCTCATAGCAGACGCGGAAGTAGCCTAAAAATACCGCAAAGGCCGAGGCAGATAAAGACTGCGCCCGCCCTACCCCAGCCTTTCGGTTGCTTTGCGCAGCCGATTGAGTACTTTCCAGCGATCACGCGCCGCTTCGGCCGGATCTTGCGTGGATGAGTAATCCGGCATGAGTTCATTGCCTGGCCTGCCGCCGGGCTTCTCAAAACTCACGCATTCCATCCCATGCTCTGCGGCATGCAGCTGCGAGAGCGACCAGGACACCTCGAACACCGCGATGGAATCCCAACGCGCGGGGAGGGAATCGTAGTCGAACCAGACCTCCCCAATGCCATCCAGGATCGCGGTGACCGTGTATTCGGTGCCATTACTGGCCGGGATTGCGCGGACCTCGAATCGCAGGACGTCTGCCGGCGGGTGCCAGAACACCCGGTCCAACATCCGTCGATAGGCCAGCGCCGCGATGGTGGCCAACTCCCGGTAGTACTGCTCACCGGGAGCGGCGAATGCCCGCTCGTCGCGGGGCCGGCTGCCGAGGTCGATTTCCTTCATGGCGTTTCAGAGACGGATTTGCCGGTCATCCGGCGAAAGAGAGCCGAAATCATACGTCATTCGCCAAGTCGGTTGGCTCGATTCGCCCCGAAAATGGTGACTGCCGCAATGGGTCCGCCTGCTGCCTTGACTTTGCGCTGGGCCGCGTAAGCTGGATTCATTCAGCATCCCATAGAGCCAGAGCATGCGTTTCACCCGCTACGAACGCCACAACCCGATCGACTTCAACGCCCGCCGCCAGGCCGCTTTCGCACGCAAGCAGGCACGTGAACGCGAGCGCTATCCGTTGTTGGCCGACCACGTGGCCGCCGAGCAGCATTCGGTGGACGAAGAGATTGCACGGCGCACGGTGCGCGCTGATTCCTTCGAGCAAGGGATGCGCGACTACTATGCCCGCAGTTGGCGCGACGCACGCAGGATCTATTTTGCCCAGTCGGAGGCCGTGCGCGCAGTCATCCGCGCCAAATGGTCTGCTTGGGTCGGCCCGACCACCTCGACCTACTTCGCTTGGATGGTCGACGTGGAGAGCGGCAATCAGGCACGCCGCCTTGCAGACTGCCGTGACCGCGATGCGGCAGCACGCGCAGCGCGCACACCGCGCAGCCAGTGCAGGAACAGTTGGCTATCTGATATGAGGCGCTGGCCGCAGTTACCGCTGGCGCCCCGGTAAAGGTCAAGGCATACCGCCTGCGCTGGCCAGAACACCTTCCTGTGTATGACTTCTGTCGTGTCTGACTACCCAGATTGGAGAGGAAACCGGATGTTCAAAGTTCGTATTGGCAGCGAGGAGCACGACCTGGATCGTGTGCTGGATTCACCCGCGGACTACGCCCGCGAGCTGGACCGCGCCAAGACTCACCAAGGCTACGCCGAATGCGGCTGCAACATGGTCTCGCCGCGCCCGAAGCTGGTGATCCGCCGCCACGGCAAAATCTTCATCCTCGCCCGTTGGCCCGACGATCCGCGCCCACACCTCAAAGGGTGCCCCTTCCTCGAACGGTTTAGCCGGTTAAACGGCGCCGCCACCGAGCACGACGCGTTCCGGTCTGCCGACGGCACACACGACGTGCGGCTTGATGTATCTCTGAAGGTTGCCGCCGGCGGACAGACCACGAGCAAGCGCGAGCGGCCCGAGTCCGCCTCCCGCAGCCAGCGCCGCGCCGCCCCGCTGTTGGCGTTCCTGCAGTACGCCTGGCAGTCGGCCGGCTTGCACGTGTGGCCGGGCTATGGCCGGCGCGGCTGGAATGCGTGCTGGTCGCGGGTAGTGGCCGAGCTCGCCGAGTGCAAGATCAATGGCCGCCCCGGCAGCGAGGTCCTTCATGTGATGGAAAGGTGGGATGAGGCCCGCACGGCCGAACAGTCCGCCGAACTCGAGGCGTTCCACGACCGCGCAAGTGCGAGCAAGGACGGCTACCAGCGCGGTCTCATCATCGGGGAGATCGATTCGCTACAGCCGAGCCCCCATGGCGGACGCCTCAAGCTGCGGCAGGCCCGTCACTGGTACTTCCTATCCAAAGACCTGTACGAGCAGTTCCAGCGCAGGTACCAGATGGCGATTGCCGGCATTGGACGGGAGGACTGCAGTTCCTCCCCTGCGATTCCTCCTACGAGGTGGCGATGGCTGACCGCCTGATCGCCGGAGAACGTGCCTTCGAGAAGCCGCTGCGTCACGTCGATAGCGCGCCTGTGCTCCCGATTTCCGGCTCACGGACACCGCGCCGTCGACCGTGATCGAGGTACTTGGTCTGAACGGCAACCCGAAGTTCGACCGGCGCATGGCTGAGAAGCGCGCCTACTACCGGCAGGCTGGCATCCCTCTCGTTGAATGGGTTCCTAGCGCGCAGCCGCTCGACGACTTCACGTTGCCGCCCGCGCTTCGAGGCCCGCGGTAGGCCGCGACCGCGGCGCGACTTGACTTCCGTGTTGGGACGCTACGCTGGTTCAGTTGCTTCAGGAAGGTATCGCACCTCGGAGCCGCACCTAACAGCACTCTGCTCCAAGAAATATGTCTCGACTCGCCACGCCCTCTGCCGCCCGCTCCTTCGCCAAAGCCGAGACGAGCTTCGCGGCACCTGCTGCCAAAACGGGATGCGAATGATGGGATACATCAATCCACTTTTGCGCCTCCCAGCGGCCCAGCGACTCAAGGGACTATCCGAGCCCCAGCGCCGTGCGGTTGCCCTCGTGCTGCGCGACCTGCGCGACCTGCGCGACCTGCGCGACCAGGCGAACACGGAAGCGGAGCAGGCATGGCACCGGCGCAAGGGTCCGATGGCAGCCTACTGGCGCGCGGTGTCCACCTACGCCCGACACCTTGCCCATGCCCTGGAGCAACGTACAGCTGCGATCACGCCGCCAGTCAGCGATGCACCGCAGGAGGCCAAGTGATAGAAGGCCAAGCCATGCCACGCGACCACCAGCTGACGACGCCCGAGGCGTTCGATGCCGCCTATGCCAAGGCTATCAGCCTGGTACACGCCCATCGCGCGGCCTCTGTCCCGCTGGTCCAGCGTCACCTACGCATCGGCTCTGACGCCGCGCGGCGGCTGCTGGCCCGCATGGCCCGTGAAACCACGTTCGTGCGGCCGATGCTGTCCGGCCTCTATATCTACACACCCGAACCGCTGGCCAACGAGTTGAAGTCCCTGCACGGCTTCGTCGCCGAGGTCCTGGCCCGGAGCGCCAAAGGCCCACTCGACCCCGACACCATCCGCTCGCTTGGCGAAAAGCACGCCCTGCAGAACTACTTGCAGGCCGGCGGCTGCCAATAGCACGCCCCCTGAACCAATCTGACCATGAATCCCCTTCCCGACGATGACTACCCCCAACCCGAAACAATGCTGGCGATCCGCGGCGCCATTGCAATTGGCCGCCAGGGCGGGCCCCGGCCTCCTAATGGCTCATGGCTTTCCGAGTTCTGGGAGGTCGGCCACCTCGTCCGCAATGCAGCCGACGCGATGCACGAGGCGATCGAGCCGTTGCAGCGGCTGGTCGGCGACGCCACAGCGCACCTGCAAGACCATGTCGCTGCGCTGGAGCGAGCCGCTGGCGACATCGATGGACTCTACCCGGAATGATTTAAGGATGAGCCAATGCCTGCCGACAGCCACTTCTGACATGCACCGAGCCATCGCCGATTTGCTCGCCAAGACCGAGCAGTATTTGCAGCTTCCTTGCAACGCCAGCTGAGCGAGTCGCCCTTGCGGCGGCGGGCCAGGCCGCGGATCTTGGCATAATGCGCGCCAGATTCCCGCCAACCCGCCCATCCATGGCCGACGACCTTCTCATCTGCGCCCACTGCGGCAGCCAGCCCCGCTTCATCGCCAACCGTTTCGAGGCCGTCATCACCTGTACCGGCTGTGGCATTACCACCCCGCCCGAATCCCTTGAGGCTGGCCACGACCAGGCTCACACCGTCCTGCGCGGCATCTGGAATACCCGCCTGACCCCACGGCCACCCGAGCAGCACGAGCTATCCGCCATCGTGCGTAAGGAGTTGTCCAGCTCCGACCTTGGCACCGTCCTCGCACTCATCGCCCGCAACGAGGATGACTGGGAGACGCGTGGGCCGCTTTTCGCCGCCATGGCCGAAAAGCTATTGCAGCCCGAACCCTTCCTGCAGGAGCTTGTACCGGCGGAGGCCTTGCTCAAGGATGCCAGCCGCTACCGCAAACTCATGCGCCGCGCCAAGCTGATCCACATCGACGGCCGACCCTGGGTTCGCATCGAACCGATCGACGCACTGCCCGCAACGGTCTCCGAGGAGCTGTTCGGCGGCACGATCATCCTGGAGGAGTTTTTGGCGCGCGTACTGGATACCACGCCGGACGCCGGCGAGGGCGTTGCGTCGCCGCAGGGGATGCAGCCGAAGCCTTGACTTTGGGTGAGCCTTGGCAAGATAGGTGCATCGCCTCTCAGAAAAGCAACCATGCAGAAGCCCCTGTTCCTTGCCGCAGCCATCGCCGCAACCTTTGTCGGCAGCACGATCAGCACCGCGGTCAGCACTGCCGCCTACGCCAAAGGCCCGGCGACCGATTGTCCGCACATTTTCGGCACCAACGGCAAGCCACGCGTCGCCAGCAGTGCCTCAGCCAGCCGCACCCAGTTCCTGTGCTTCCGCGGATATGCCGTGCAAACGTCGGCCACTACCCGAACCGCGCTGTGGTCGGCCGAAAATCTCACCGCCCCGGCGGTGTTGGCTGCCCGTTCCGTCCCGCGTGGCAGCGACTTCTACGAGGAAGCCGAGATCCCCGCGGCCGACCGTGCCCGCCTCTCCGACTACGGACGTGGTACCGGCCTCGATCGCGGCCACCTCTCGCCATCAGGAGACTTCCCCGACCTGGCTTCCCAAGCCGAGAGCTTTAGCCTCGCGAATATCGTGCCGCAGGCTGCCGCCAGCAACCGTCGACTGTGGAGCCACATCGAAACCTCGACTCGCCGCATGGTGCGCGAATACGGCCAAGCCTTCGTGGTCACCGGCCCGGCCTTCGATCCCGCCCAGGCTGCCCGCCTCAACGGCCGCATTTCTATCTCTACCTATATGTGGAAGGCGGTTTTTGTGCCCGGCGTCGGGGCCGCCGCCTACGTGGCTCGCAACGACGCGACGCCCCAGTATTCGGTCTTGAGCATCGCCGAGCTGGCCAGCTTCGCAGGCGTCGACCCGTTCCCGCGCCTGGATAAGTCCTACCGGGATTCACCGATGGCGCTGTTGGCACCGACGCCGCACCCGGGCGAGAAGACGGGCCGCAAGGTCAGCCTCGCCACGCTCACGTCCACTGCCGTTGAGAGGCCGGACCAGTCCGTTGCGCAGGAGCCGCGGCATTCCAGCGTCCTGCCTTTCGTCCGCGCCGTCCTTAACCACAACTGACCAGGAAACAGCATGGATCGCATCAAGCAAATTATCCACGTCCTGCGCACCGACAAGGAAGCGCGCCTCCAAACCGCGGGCGTCGTCGCCTTTGTGCTGTTCCTGTGCTGGTGGGGCGCAACCGGGCACTTTGATAACGATCCGTGGCTGCCGAACTTCCTACGCTGAATGCCCGAGGAGCGCGTTTAACCGGTTGATCGCGCCCCTCGGCTACCGGCCTCCTGTTGGATCCGACCAGACCTATTGCGACCTGATCACGTTCAGTTCAGCACTGCCCGTGTAACGTGCCGCCCGGCACCGATTCCATCCCGCAAATCAGCAAGATACCTGGGCTGTTGGCACCGAAGCGAGATTTCTGTAACGTCCGCCCTCAGTATTGCAGAGCCCATGGAATACGCGTTCGGCGCGCCTTCCCACCCCTCCCCGACTTCCTGAAACCACATCACGGAGAGGAACTGGCCTGTACCATCGTTATCAGCCCAATCCCACCCTCCGCCATCAAGTACTCCTCCAACAGCCTTGGTGAACTCAAAGCTCACAAGGTCGCTCAGGAATATGCCGGCCGTGTCTCCATTGCGCCTCAACCGCGAAAGCTCCACATACGGATCGGCTGCCAGATACCCGATTACCGCGGTAATCAGCCCTTCTTCATCCTCTTTCTGGTCCACCACCAAAAGTCCCCAGTGCGTACGCAGGCCACGCCGCAAGCGAGTCGCCTCCTCCAGGTCTTCCTGAACGTATGGATCGTGCTTGTCCTCCATACAATTCACACGCGCCACGGCGATAACGTAATCCGGAAGTGCTACCCATGGCCATTCAGCGACAGCTGCCGCATCGAGACCACGTTCGACTATCACCCTAATCTCTTTGTCCGAATAGATTCTGTCGATAAGCATGCTTGCCATCCAATCATAGTTACACCGATTTTCCCCCGGCCTGATGCCGGTCCAACAGTCGGTACAGCGCCTGCCGCGAGATGCCCAAGGCCTGCGCGGCCTTAGCCTTGTTGCCTCCGGCGGCGACCAGTGCCTCCTTAGCCTGATCCGGATTGACCTGTGGCTTATCCTTTCGCGCCATGGCAGAGAAAGTCGAGAGGTAAGCGCCGGTCTTCGACGCCTTGCTATGCCCCGCAGCTTCGACGACCGCCTGGATCGCCTGCCGGTGCGCTTCCAGGTCTAGCGCCTTCCCGCCCTTGACCGGCGCGTCCACACCGGTCAACGTCTTGTAGTACTCCTGAAGCCACTGATGCCGCAGCCCGTGGCTGGTCACGCCCAGCCCCTTCTTGTAGATTCCGTACTTGCGCAGAACGCCGTTGTAGTGCGACCGCCACTCATTGATGGAGTAGGAGGCAGGTGTTGTCGAACCGCTCGAGGGATCCACAAGCGCCGCCGCCTCCCCCAGTACCGCGAGCCGCAGCTGCACCGGTACCTCGCGCGCGCGCCCGCCCTTCGTACCGTCGACGACACGCATCGTGTCCAGGTTGCGCAACGCCGTACTGACCTTCAGCGAGAAGCTTTCCTCGATGCGCAGGCCGAATGCCGCCTGCAGCTTCAGCTGTATTGCGACGCGAGGGTGCTCGGCGCCGATCTCGGCAATCTTGGCCGTGGCATCGATGCCGTTTCCCGACCAGGATTTGTCAGTCGTCGTCACGTAGCTGCGCACCAGGCCGTGTTCCTTGCGATCAACGTAGTCGCCAATTGTTCGGATCAGGTTGTGCTTGCCGATCCACTGACAGAAGGCCTTCAGGTGCGACAGCTTGTTCTCGATCGTCCCGCCTGACTGCTTCTGCGACACCCAATAGTCCACCAGCGCCTGCACATGCTTGTGCCGCAGCGAGTACGGGCTCTCAATGTGGAACCCGCATGCGCGCAATTCCACGAACGAGCGACATACCGTGTACATCCGCCGCTCCTGCGTCTTGATCGACGCGTTCTTGTGGCTGATCCGTGTTTGGCTGAGGATCCTCTTCACGTTGCCTGCGACCGCAACCTCGATCTCAGCCTTCATCCTCGTTGGCATGTCATACCTGGCCAGCAAGCCACGTACGTCAAGCGCTATTGCCTGCCGCATCCCGTTGTTCCTCTTTCTCGCGTTGCGTTGCGCGCCGAACCTGCGCCCGCATCCCCCGTGACGCGCTGCGCGTATCCCCTCTCTTGCACGTGTTGTGATGCCGTTTGCCGTCGGCCACGGTCCTGCCTTCCGATCCTTTAGCGATCCCCTTACTGGTCGGCCCCACACGTGGAAGTCCGTGTCATGACCGTCCCGCTCCCTCGCCACCAGTCGCGCTGCGCGCAATGTGGCCGGCAGAGTTCGGGCTACCCGGTTGCCAGGATCGCTCCCGACATGAACGCCGACCAGTGCATTCGCACCCGCCTTCGCCACCCGTGTAACTCTTGTTGCGCTGTTTCTTGTGACGGTCGCGCTCACCGTGCTCGTATCGTTCCAGAGAGTTCATGGCCTTGCGCCATGCAATCCCCCGCCCCCCAGGTGTCGACATCTGGACCGCCGTGTATTGGGCCCGCAGTGTTCGTCTACCCCGCATCTCGCTGTCAGGCGTGGTTAGGTATCGGAGGCGGCAATGTGTCCGGGTGCCCGGTTTCCACATGTCCTCATCACGTCCAATTCTTCCAGACAACCCACTAAACCAAGCGGCATCGCCGTGTCCGGTGTCCTCAGTGTGGGCCAGTATGTACTTGTGGCGAAAGAAAAAAATACCGCGACAGTGTGCGGCGTGGACAGCGTGGCGACCGAGGACCCATTTCAGGCGGTGTCGGTGCTTTGGGATGGCCGCCAACATGGCGGCAGGGTCGATGCGTCGGGGACGCGAGAAGTACGTTAAGGATAACGAGGCCGACCTCCCTGCGCAACCCCACGAAGACGCGAAACGTGCATGACATTCGAGAGCTTTCGGCTGCTTGACTTGGAGAATCTATCTGTAGAGTTGATCCGTCGACGTGCCACGAAGTGGGACATGACCAGCGCTAGACGGACCAAGTCCTATCAAGTCAGACAAGTTGGATCGCCCAATGCTCGGCCCAAGTGCCACTTGGTCGGCCCAAGTGCCACTTGGTCGGCCCAACTCCTTCTTGGTTGGTCGCGATCTGGAAGTACTTCTTCCTCGTGGCATCCGCGCACCTCCCCTACACGAAGTCATCAAGGAGTACTGATCATGAAACTCTCGACCGTCGCAATTGATGTCGGCTACGGCAACACCAAATCGGCGTTCCCGCTCGGCTCTGACATTGCAACCAACATGTTTCCATCGTTGGCGCCTATCGCTTCGACGACATCCCTGACGCCGCACAGCGGCTCCATCCTCCGTTCCCGCGACGTCGTCAATGTATTGGTGGACGGTGCACGTTACGAGGTGGGACCGGAGGTCTCCCTCAGCGCACCACGTGGGAACACCGGCCGGTCATTGTCCGAGGACTTTGTCACGACAGCGAACTACGCAGCCCTGCTGGCAGGAGCACTCCACTATTCCAAGGCGACGGAGATTGATCGCTTGGTGCTGGGCCTTCCCGTGCACAACACCCAGAAGTACGCCGGCTACCTGAAAGATCGGTTTAGCGGCGAGCTGGAGTTTGGTTGGGGTCCTATTCACGTGCGTAGCGTGCTGCCACTGCCTCAGCCCCTCGGAACATTGATCACTTTCATCCAGCAAAGCGGCAAGCAATACGACCCAGATAATTCCTATCTCGTGATCGACGTCGGCTATTTCACAACCGATTGGGTGGTCGCACGCGGATACACGATGGACGATTCGCGAAGCGGCGGGGTTCCGGGTGGTGCGTCGAGTATTTATCAACAGGTGGCAAGCCTCATCGCAAAAGCGGAGGGCGAACCCGTGGACAGCATCGAGCGAATCGATAAGGCAATCCGCGAAGTAAAACCTATGCTCTTCTTTAACAAGGACCTGGATGTGCGCCCCTTCCTTGAGGAGGCTATTGCCGTGTCTCGGGCATCCGTGAAGGAAGTCCAGGCGCGCGTCGGTCGTACTGAGGACATCCGCGCAATCATCCTGACCGGCGGTGGAGCGAACTTGTATGCCCCGGCTATTAAAGCGGCCTTTCCGCGCAATACGGTCCAGGTGATGGACGCGCCATGCTTCGCCAATGTCCGTGGCTTCTACACGATTGGGTCTGCACGCCAGATGTCGAAATCCTCGTGATACTGCTGAGTATGGACAAGCTTCAGATAACGCTCACGCTGTCCCGCGAAGCCGCGCCCGATCTGCTGGCGTACCTGGGACAGATACCTGGCGCTCGCGAGCGCGCTTTCGTATTCAGACTCCTGGCACAGCGCGGTTTGAGATCCCTTGGCAATGCGGGTACCGACGGATTGCTACCCGCACCCGCGGGTCTGCTATCCTCAATTTCCCCCCCGGCGACTACCCCACTTGCGACCGTTGGCAACGTTCGCGCCACGGGAGACGAGCAAGGCGCGATTGCCCCGCTCGTGCCAGCTTTAGCAGACACGTCCATTGCATCACCGGAGGCGAGTCCCTTAACCATGGATACTTCGGATCAGTTCGCAGTACTGGACGTCGGCGCGCTGAACGATGCGATGGAAAGATTTGTTTGAACTCGAGGACTAGAAGCCAATATGGAGAAGCTCGAAAGATTTCAACCAGGTGCACGGCGCCGCGTCTGCTCGCGTACTTGGATGCGCCCCCGGTGCCCGCGACCGCGCTCTCGTGGTGAAGCTTCTGACCGAGCGAGCGCTCGAGGCCGGCATCAATCCGCTTGGTCCTGCTTCTTCCCTGCCAGCGGCGGCCCCAACGACTACCCGGACGACGACGGCGCCAAAGGCCACTTCGAAGAAAATGTCCCCCAGCCTCGCTTCCAAGCGCAAAGCTGCTGCGCCAACGCCGAAGGGCCGGCCTACTTCAGGGCGGGCAGCCAAGTAAGCACAACTCGCCTGATGGAAGCTCCCCGACAATCGGGGAAGCTTCCGCTCATGGTGGGAGCCAATCTGGAAGGACTGGCTAATGCTACCGCAGCGCTCGTTGCTCATGCTCAGGTCGGCTGGGGGGAAACATACTGCCGGGCAACTGGTTAGGCATCACCGCGCCCTTGATTTCCCGACACCACGGTTAAAGTAGAATTCACTGCAACGAATCCCGAGGGGTCAAACGAGATGACGGAATACGAAATCATTCGCTTCTTCAAGTTTTTGCTGGCATTCGGCATTGGCTTCTGCCTGTGGGAAGCAGCGCTGAGACTGGTCAATGCTCTCCGAAGAAAGTGATCGGCAAAAAAAAACCCGGCAGATCGCCGGGCTTTCTTGATGGGACAGGTGCGCTCAGTGCAACGTCGGTCGTTGCTTTCCGGCGCAGTACGTAAAGGCGGCATCGAAATCCGCTTCCATGTGCTGAAGCTGGGTGGAGCCATCGGCATTGCGACGGTAGACATGGTAGGTCTCGGCATCCGATTGACAGGCCGGAACCGTGCCGGATGCCATTTGTCGCATGGCGCGGATTTGAAGACGACCGACAATGACACTGAACCCTTTGAACGACATAGCAGAACTCCAAGAGTGAGCTGCCGCAAGGGTTCTCCCCTGCGGGCAGAACCCGCGGGGCAGAATGAGAAAGAGGTACCGCCCCGACGGGCAGCATTCACAGCGACTGGGTCAAGCGCAGGCAGCGCGCTGCCCAGCAATGCCCTGCAATCGGTTGGCGGTCAGCCACTGGTCGCAGAAGTCCGTGCCACGCACCATCGGACGATGTAGGTGAACGGTCAGCCCTTCGTTGCGCACGCGCTTGGCCAGAGCCAACGCATCCGCCATGCCAGGCGACTTTCCTGTCTTCGGATCAATCTCGTCGAAGTCAGCAAAGATGTGCAGCGTATGGATTCCCATGCCTTGCGGCACCACGAAGCGGTTGAGCAGTACCCGATTCAGGCAATACCAGGTCGGAACGCCGAACAGCATGTGCGCGGCGTAGGCAGTTTCCAGACCCTCAGCCACACCCAGAACCCCATCGCGCGGCGACATGAGCCGTACTGCCCCGCCTGCGGTGGGGAGTGCGGAGACGTCATTGCGCTTGGCCGGCAGGATTTCTCCGTCCGCGGTTACGATATACGCCTTGGCCGGTTTGGCCGGGTCCAGCGCCGTGCGATGCACGGTCGCCGTGCGGCCATCGGGCAGCGTGAACTGCGCAACGATTGTGGGATAGCGTCCCATCAGCTCGCCATCATGGTAGTAATCCATTGTCGCGAGCCGCAACGCACTCGGGCGGGGAGCGACCAGTCCCGGCACACGAGCGGCGAGATACCGCATCGCGGCATCGCCCGGCACCAACGGCGCGGCGTTGGCCCAGACTCGCTGGATTCGCTTTGCCTTCGCCTCGTCCGACATGGGGGCCTTCGGTGTAGCCGGCCGCGCTACTTGCGGCAACGGGCACGGCGGCCGATTGCCTTCCAGCTCATTAGCCAGTTCGGCGAACGACATGCCCCGCAAGCGGCGAATGAGCTCCAGGCCGTCGCCGGCCATGGGCTCGCCGTCTTTGCAATGACGGCAGACCCAGTCGCCGCGTCCGCGCTTGTTGTCGTAGGTAAATCGGTCTTGCCCACCGCAGATGGGGCACGGACCAGGTCTGCCGCGCCAGAACTTGTCCGTGAGGACATTCGCCGGCAGGTACTGCATGATCAGGGCGTCCCATTGAGCGGGCGTCCAATGCTTCACGATTACACTCAGTCTAGTCATGGGATGGCTCCGAGTTGGAGAGGTTGGTCGATGCCTGAGACAGGCGGGGAAACTCGCTTGCTCAAAGGACACCCCGGCCGAGCCAGAGGGTCGTTTCAGCATGGCGCATCGCGGTAGGGATGGGGATGGGCGGGCCCGGAATCGGGCTGGGAGAGAAAGGGACCACTGCCGCCGGCACAAGCCGGCAGCAGTTGCAATTCAGCGTGGGGATTAGACGGGAAAACTCCTAGAACGGAATATCGTCCGAATCCTCGTCGAATCCGTCAGACGATCCGGGCTGTTGACCGGGCGCCGCACTCTGACGCTGCTGGCCGCCCTGCTCTCCCTGCGACTGGCGGGCCGGCTGCTGGCCTTGCGACTGGCGCGTCGAGCGTTGGCCATAGCCATCGTCATCACCGGCATTGCCGTCCTGGCGGCTCCCGAGCATCTGCATCTGATCGGCGACGATCTCAGTGCTGTACTTGTCCTGGCCGGACTGATCCTGCCACTTGCGGGTACGGATGCGGCCCTCGATGTAGACCGACGAGCCCTTCTTTAGGTACTGGCCCGCGATCTCCGCGAGCTTGCCGAAAAACGAGATTCGGTGCCACTCGGTGGCCTCCTTCATCTCGCCGCTCTGCTTGTCCTTGTAGCGGTCGGTGGTCGCGATGCGAATGTTGGCGACCGCGTCACCGCTGGGCATATAGCGCACTTCGGGGTCGGCGCCGAGGTTGCCAACGAGAATGACTTTGTTGACGGATGCCATGAAGATCTCCTTGTTGATTAACGGTTAATGTGAACGGGCAATCGACCACAGCCACTTGTCCCACAGGACCTGCTGGCCGTTGTCATCGAGCTTTGGCTTCCCCGATTTGCGGTGGAAGGCCGGAACCTTTACTTTCTTTAGCCGCCGCACTTCGACGCGGTCGCCAAGTTGGCAACCGGCTTCTGCGATGGCGTCCTTGAGCCCCTCACCTTGCAGTGTTTCAACCGCCCCTGTCGCTGTTTCCAGCTTCAGTGCGAATGAAGTGTAGGTTCCTCCGATACGCTTGCGGTCAGGGAACTCTGCCTCGCCCCAGAAGGCGATCGTTCCGCGATACACGGAGGAGGCGTGGTCGCGCCGTTCCGATACCTTAGGCGTCGCGGCTGGCGCACGCTGGGCGCCGGGCTGGGCTTCATGAGATGACTGGGCAGCACCATTGCCGCCGGGCATCTCCATGCGCACCGCGGGCGGGGCGTGCTCGCGGATTGCCGTGGCGATGACGCCGGACAGTTCTGCGCCGGGATGCTCCCCTGCCACGCTCCAATAGGGAACCGGATCAGGCAGCAGCTTCTGGCCGAATCGCGTCGGTGTAGGTCGCGGGTCGAAGACTGCAATGAAGTGAACGATTCGCTCGCCTTCGTCGCGGAAGAGATTCGGCACGCCGCCGATCTCGATGTGAACCTCATTGCGCGCACCGGTACCGACAGCTTGCGCGCCGGCGGGAGCGGTTTCGGCCGGGCGTGGCTGCAGAGCGTCCTGCAGAGCGCCAAGGAATCGCTGGATGAATGCCATGGCGACTCCTACAGCAGCGTGCCACAGCGCATCCGGCGAACTTCCTCCAGGTCGCGCTTCAGGCGGGGGTGATTGAGGATGATGTCTTGCAGGACCTCCGGATCGATACCGCTGACGGCGCAAACATAGGCGTAAGGCAATGCTCCGTCCCAGTAGCCAAAGATCCAGCCGAGCGTCATGTCGAAGTCATCCTTCTCCACAGCTTTGTCGTGCATGCGCGCACGCATCAGATCTGCGCAGTCCGCCAGGGACTCGGGCAGGTTATCCCCGCGACGGCTGTCGCAGGCCAGGCTGATAAGCGCGTCAATCATCTGGTCCCGCACGGCCTCGCTCCAATACATCGGATCGGGCAGCGGTTCGCGCTTTGGGGGATCGTTCGCTACAGGCGCGGCTTCCCCGAAGAAATCGAGTTGCCAAGCGGCGGGTTTCATTTCCATAGGGTTCTCCGAGCGGGAACCCTATTGCCCACCTGTCGGTGGGAACAAGGTTCCCACGACAGGTGGATAGGGACGCCCTCAGAGAGGGCGGGACAGGTCAGGCTGCGCGACGGGCGGCGTCCTGACGTTTCAACGGTACAACCACAGGCGACTTCGCATACGTAGGCACTTGCGGTGCTTTCGATTGCTCAGGTTCTGCAACAGCAGCTTGCGGCTTGGGCATTACCACATCTCGGGGCGTCGGCACAGTGTGTCCACGACCGATGAGCTTGTGATAGCACCACGACCCCGCAACGATCACGAGGAAGAATGCGCAAAGAGCCGATTGTGATGCCACGTAAATCGCCATCAGCGTGAAGAACAGGCGGACAGGCGAACGCAACAGATTGGCCAAGGATTCCATGGTTTTCTCTCTTGAAAACAGTAAATGGGATTTCCCGACAAACAGGTCGGGCGATTATTCGATGCTCATGAGAGCAAGGAATCCTTGAAGCGGCAACGCGCTTGCCGGATGCCTGGGCATCGAGCAAAAGCGCTACGCAAGGGGATTCGCGATGGAAGCGAAATACGGGAGACGAAGCGAGCCGGGAGGGCCTGGCACTGCTTGTCGATGTCGATGCGTCGGGGACGCGAGAAGTGGGCCCATAGTAGCCGGAAACCCAATGGCCAGCAAGGGCTTGCAGGGGAAGGACATGCGTTGTGGCGACCCGCCTCACCCCGAGCACGTGAGTCCACCCTATTTGCGATAAGGCATCCTAAAAGCACCCTCTTATCACTAATAGGGTGGACTCATGTGCTCGCCCCCCCGCGGCTGCGGCGCCAATGTTGTTCACCTTCAAGGCATTCAATACTGGGGCCTGCGACAGACTGCCACACCCCACTAAAGTTGTATAGGTGTTAACCCTAGACACGTGGAGCCGATAAAAGAGCGGTGAAATCTGCCTCGTTTCACCCCTTGACTTCGAAAAGGATACGAAATACGTGAGCTTTCGTCGGTAATTTGAATGGAAAGTGGCGCTAATCTCTTGCCACTCCCATCCCCTGCCAGCCGCACCGCTATGCGTTGCCTTGACATCGCCAGCTATCCGCTCGGCGGAGGGTCTCGCTCACTCAATTTTGGCCCGCCTTCTTCGCTAATAAAAACATGGACAAAAACAGCAAATTTGAACTGACTGAACCGCCCCGCCAGCCGTCCATTCTGGACCTGGCACGCGAGCAACTGGCGCCGCATTTTGACCAAACTGCCATCGCGCGGATCGTTCAGGCTGGCGAAGAGATCGCCATTGCGCGTGAGCGCATCTTCTCCGAGCACGTCATCATCGGCTCGCGGCTCACGCAGATTCAGCAAATCATGTGCACGTCGCTCACCGCCCACCGCTCAGACCCGGCCCAGGCGGCAAATGAAGCGCGCATGCTGCTCTATCGCTTCGCGGATCACTCGCTCAAGATCCCCAAGTGGTCGGCCAAGCGCTACGTGCAAATCTACGAGCGCTTCATGCACCACAATGACGCACTGACGTTCCTGAACGTCGGCGAGCTGAACATTCTCAAGCGGCATGACATAACGGCGGATGAAGTTGCGCTTGTTGTCAAGGCCAAGAAGGCAAACGAGACGTTCAGCCGGAACGAGATCCTGCCCTTCATTGATCGTTACCGCGCGTTGGCCGCAGAGATGGAGACCCTCGAAACCCAGCTTGCCGGCACCGAGGAAGAGCTGTCGGCCAGCATGGCGCAGCAGGATCAGAACCAGTTCGAACTGAAGTATTTGAAGGAGCAGATCGCCGTCGCCGGAAGGAGCACCGAAGCCCAGCAAGCGGCACTGATCGAGGCGCAGACCGCCCTTGCCTCACAGAGCGCGAACGTGGACGCCCTACAGACGGCAGTCGAGATGGTGAACCGCGAGAAGGCCGACCTGCAACGCCAGATCTCGGAAATGAAGATCCGCGTCGAGGTCAAGGAGGTGCCAGTAGTCCCGGAGCGCTATGCGTCCGTGACACAAGCCATCGAGGATGCCCAGGCCAGGCTGCAACAAGTAACCAGAGAGCTTCAAGAGTCCGAGGCCCAGCTTGCCAATAGACGCGGGGCCGTCGCCGCCAATGAATTGCCTGCTCCGGCATCCACCACTCCGCCAGCCGAACGCCACATCGGCCTGCGCCTGGATGGCCTCATCGCGGACTTCGACGCACTGCGCGACAAGTTTCAATCGTGCCGGCAAGCTCGCGAACTGCGCGACCATCGCAACACAATCTCGACGCTGGCCGCTTCGGTGGCTACCTTCCACCAAGAATTGCTCACAGCAGCTAAGACGGCTTGAGAGACATAGCATGACACGACGCCACACCAAGAAGTTCCACGAGCAGTTTCTCCATCCCGCGTGGGTGCAGGATCGCACTTTGTCGGCGAACCTTCGTCTCTCCACGGCGATGGTCAATACCCTCGCAGTCAAGCCAATGTTCGAGATGATATTTGGCGCAAAGAAGGACGATGTTCAGGCCTTGCGTGACAGCGTAGAGCAGTCTTCAACTGTTCTTGGCTCGCCGTTTCTCGCCTTCGCGCCTACGTTGGAAACTCCGGCAGATTGGGCTTGCTTTACCGAAGGCTCCACCTCCACGTTGACCTTTGATAGGCTGGCGAGGATGACCCCGGAGCTGACGCCGGTGGACAAAATGCTGTTGGAACACTACAACCGGCTCTACATTGGCGCCCTGTACGACGTACTGAATATGTCTGTACTGGCCTCACCGCTCCTCGGCATCTCCAACGAATTGGCCGATTACCTGCGCACGGTACCGCAGCACCGCGTTGAACTCGCGATCTCATCACGGGCAATTCCGTTGTTCAAGTGGCGCTTCGCCAATCCAGTGTTTTGGGCCGAAGCAAGCGGTGGTCGCATGTCCAGTGAGCTCATGGCGCACTACCTGATGGTGCAGTCTCCGGTTAAAGCTGACAAGCTTCCACACTCCGGTGCATGGGGCGGTCTAAGGATCGCACGTCCATTGCAGGAAGCCTATGCCGAGGCGTTCGTCTACTTCAAGTGCCGCGCCAAGGGCGTAGCATCGTTGTTCAACATGAACGTCACAACGGTACGCCAGATGTATCTGCGCATCCATGGTGAATCCTCTCCGTCCGGCCATTCGCCAACCTCTTGCGCCTGGTACCTGGATTCTGCAGGAAAGCGTTTGCAGTCGACCTTCCACCTTTGGCTGTTTCGCTCGGCCTTGTCGGCGGACGCCTCTATTCCCGAAGCGTTCATTGCAGCGGTCAATATCGCCAAGCACATGTTTGGCGACGAATCGAAGGTCCCAGCAGAGCGCGCATTTCATTTGTTGCGCTCGATGGCAACCGAGCATGAGCTGGACGTACGCACATGCCGAAGCTGCGGTACCGCATACGTGACGGCAATTGGTGACCTGGCTCATTCTGTACTGTGTCCGTGCTGTAGCGGTACACTCTCGTCCCCCAACGTGGGGCGGGTCGGGCGGACTCGGCCGCGCAAGAAGCGCTGACACCCTGCACACCGGGCGTGCCTTGGCACGCCACAGCATTCAGAGTGAGGTCACTTGGACAACGGATTTTGGATTTTTCAAGGCCTGTGCATGCTCTTCACGGCCTATCTTGCTCACCGTCGCGGCAGGAATCCCTGAATTTGGGGCGCACTTGCATACGTGCTGACTGTCCTCACGCCCTTTGTGCTCGTGTTTGTCGCCCGCCAGAAGCGCGTGTCATTGAAGGACTACTTGGCGAAGTACCCGCATTGCCGCACCAACCGCGGCATCGCCTGCGCCCACTGCAATTCAGGGAGCATTAGGATGTGGCGCAACAGCGGTCTGCTGTCCAATCGAGACCAGCATTTGTGCAACCACTGCGGCTCATATCTGTACGACAGCTAACGCCACGCAGGTGCTTGCATTGCCAACGAGGTGCGGTGAGCGGGCTTGACACGCGGCTGGCTCAAGTTCCGTTTCGCGCAGCCGTTAATTCCGTCTGCCTTGATTGTCGCGTTCTCAGGTGGTCGAACGGCCGGCAATGCGCCCGCGATTCGCCCTTGACTTTGCGCGCAGCCCGTTAGGATGAAATTACTCGCTCCGATATGAGCGCGCCAACCTAATCCTTTGAAGGAAACACAACAATGAAAACAACTCTGAAGCTTGGTCTGTCCGCGATCTCTCTCGCCACCCTGCTCGCGCTTGCCGCCTGCGGTGGCGGCGGCGGTGGCGACGAAACGCCGGCTGGTGCCCCGGCCACGACGCCGCCCTCCGCTCCGACGCCAACGATCACTGTGCAAGGCTCAGCGCCGGCGGTGAGCGCCGATCCGCTAGCAGTGGTGTTCGTTCCCCAAACGGAAACGTCCACCCGGTCTGTCCTGCAATCGATCGCGTCCAACGCGTTCCCCGCGCAGTTCCAAAAGGCACCGAATGACGGCGCTTATACCCAACTCGGCATCGACGCGAGCAGCCTCATTACGCTCAATGGTGGCACCGTAGCTGACGTGGCCGGCAATGGGGATTTCGCCATCGGACGCTGGACGAACGGTTCGAACAGTATCGGAAGCATTTCCGCCAATCAAGGTGCTCACTACGTGGTCGGCAAGCCTCTGGCACTCGTCCGCACCCCAGGTCCTACCGCTAAGCTGACATGCACCTACCTGTCGGGCACAAGGCCTACATCTGTATCGGGAAACTTCACTCCGGGGAGTGTGAATAGCGCTACGGCTACGATCGACCTCAATGGCCCGGCGCTGGATTCGTTCATGATCGACGTCAATATCGGGGCAGACGCACATGCGGCATCGACAGCTACTGGTACGACAATCTCTGGAGTTCTGCAGGCCTCCGGCGTGCTTCATCACGTGCAGGTTATGGGCAATGATCCCAACAAGCCTTATCTGGCAATCGGCTATGCAATGCCGACTCCCTCCAGCGGCGATGTCACCGGGGTCGTAGTAATGAAGTGTCAGTAAGATTGCTCTCTAGGAAGGAAAGGTCTCCAGCAATTTCTGAACATCGTTCTCTGGGGCGCTAAATGATGCAGTAGAAGGCCGGCTATGCCGGCCTTTCTACATCTGGCTCAGCCGCCCCCCGAACCGCAGGTCCCACCATTCGGCGCAAACAGGTCTTTCGTCGCGCCGTTCGCGAAGTAAAAACGATAGAGCGCTCCGGAGTTTCCATTTGCGTCGCAGCCGGTGACGAAAGCAAAGTCGACGAGACCCGCGCCACCCGACGAGTTTCGCCAAACGCCATTCTGGCAGGAAAGGATTTTGCCATTCGGGTCGCTACGAATGGCCCCTTGCGGGTCACCGCATCCCCAGCCTTCCCAGACCTGCTGCCCGCCGCCGGTGGAAGGCACAACGGCTCCGGCGGCATACAGATATCCACTGGACAACACCGATCCAGCACTTGTCACGTTTCCACCAGCGGAAATCTGACTTCCTGACGAAATCAATCCCGCTACGTAGGCAGAGCCGTTCGACTGCACGTAGTTTCCATACACGCCATTGGCTGATACGTTGGCGATCGCCCGAAGGTCGCCATTCGACTGCATGTAGTTGCCATAGACACCATTTCCGCTCACGTTTGAGCCTGCAGCCACATCCCCTGCCGCCGACACCGAGCCATTCGACTGGAAGTTCCCCACCCGATTCATGCCCTGGTTGTTGGCATCCATGGGGCCGGTCAGGTTCAGCGAGCCGTCGCGTTTGTAGAACTGGTTCATGCTCTGTGCGAGCAACGAAGTATTGCCTACGCGCATCATCAGCACGCCCGGCTGGCTGCCGGCCAGTGGATTGGGCGCAGACCAGCTCGCCGCCATGCCGGTAATCACCGCCGGACTTTCCGCATAGGACATGCCCGCATCGACGCCGGCTGTGGCAATGACGCTCGCCAACTGGTCGATGCGCACGCGACCGGCCGAGTCCCGGTATGCCGTGGTCGAATACATCGCCCCTGGAATCGTGCAATTGGTCAGACCCGTGCTGCAGTTGGTCGGCGTCAGATCGACCCTGAAGGTCAGGCCTAGCGGACTTACGTCGCTGAAGCCAATCGGCAGCAGCTTCAGGTTGATCAGATCCTGGACGGTTGGGTGCAGCGGGTTGGCGACGGTCGCGGTCACACTGCCGGCCGCGATCGTCGTCGGCCCGCTCGGGCTGCCCGCAAGCACCGTCATGTTGTCAAACACGTAGGTGTTGACGGCGCTGGCGACGTTCGCCATGTACTGGCCGGTGCCCATCGCCAGCGCGTCATCGACCAGGTTGTTCGTGTTGTGGATCATCACCGCCATCCCGGCGGCGGCAATGGTGAGCTGGAACGCGGCTTCCGTGAGGAACAAGGTAACCTCCGTATATGGCAACGCCCAGCCAGAGGCCGGGCGCGGGTTTTACTGGAACTTTGCCTTAAATCAGGCCGGTACCGACCACCGAAAGCTCAGCAGTTTGCTATCTCTTTTGCTGGAAGCGGGCTCGTTGAGGAGATCGGCATCCAGCCTCACTCAAGCGATGAAGAGGTCAATCGTGTTGCTGCCGCCCGAGCAGGCCACCTTGCTCGGATCGACCGAGCCGCCGACGGCCTTAATGGTCGTGCCGTTCACGAGGATCTTGCCGGCGCTGCCTTGGTACGACGCCACAATCGAGATGCAGGCGGCGTCAGGCTGCTGCGGGATCGTCCATTGCAGCGAGTCGTTAGCACTCAACAGCTGGGCCGGCGCGACGGTCAGCGCGCCGCCGCCCGGCTGCAGGATCACGGTGGTTCCACTTTCGGTCATCGTGGTCAGATCCTTGAACACACCGTTATTGATGAGCGCCCCGATGCTCACCTTGTTGTACTGGCCGCGATAGCTTGTCTTCACCTTACCGACCACGCCGTTTAGCTCCGTTGTCAGCTGCTGCACTTGCGAGTCGGTCTGGTTGCGGGAGAACAGCACCAGAATCGCCACCAGCGCGATACCGGCCAGCAGCAGGTAGAAGCCGTATTCATCCAGCACGCCGCCGCCCCACTGCTTGCGTGTGCGGCGGTTGCGCTGGCCAGCCGGCGCGGTCTTGGGATTCATCAGCGCTGGCTGGCCAGTGGTCGCCGGCGCAACGTGCAGGGCGGCTTGATCGGCGGTCAGGGTCTTGGTTGCGTCGGTCATTGCAGGTTCTCCAGATGGTATCGGGGTAATAAGGGGGGGTTGTCAGGGTTAGGTGGAACCAACGTCAGGGTTGCGTAGACGGCGCAGGCTGCACAGGCCGTTTGCCAGCCATGCCGGCCAGTTGCGTGCGCACCTTCATTTCCTGCGCCATAAACGCAGGCATGAAGGCCAAGCCGGTGATCAGGATGATGAGCACGATCGTCGCGCGGCGATTGAACTGGGCGGCGCGCTGCAGCATCAGCTTGGGAGTCGTCACCAGCAGGTCATCGGCCACCGTGTGCAGCATCTTCGAGAGGTCACTCTCATACTCGGCAATGTCCTGAATCCGGTAACTCGTGTCGCGGTCAAAGAGTCCCGTGTCGAACACCTTGCCGCCCTCGTTGGGGTTGTATTCGAGGTTGAGCTCCATGCGCTCGATGTGGTGCGACAGGTACGGATAGGCGTTGGCACGCATCAACGTGAGGCCGTCCGCCAGGCTGCGCAGATCACCACCGAAGCGCTTCGTGACGGCCGACAGCCCCGCCAGGAACTGGGCGCTTTGGAAGCGGCGGAAAAAGTCGAACACCAGCACTTTCCGATCCAGCCAAGCGCGGTGAGGGCCGACGTAGCTCTTGAGGGCGCGCAGCACCCACACGCAGGCGACGACTTCGAGGAGGACCACGAGCCAGCCCCAGTGCCGCAGGAAGGTCGTGGTGTTGTGGAAGGTCTTGCCGATCGGTCCGTACTGGCTCACGTCCAGCATGGTGCGGAACGAATCATCGACCTTGGGGCCAACGAGGAAGGCCATGGCTGCAAGATAGGCGTGCAGGATGACCAATGTCATCAAAACGCCAGCGAGAGTCAGGGCAATACCAGCCCGCGCCTCTCCCAACGCCGTCAGGTTGCGCGCCAGCGTCTCAAGTCCTTCCCGAATGTCCCCACCGTCCTCGGCAACGGCCAGGATCGGGATATCCTCGTCGGGGACGGTGCCCCGGAAGATTTCCGTCACGCGCGAGCGCTGCATCTGGCCGTCGATGCCCTCGGAGCGCGAAAGCCAGTGCGCGGCCAGAATTCCCAATGGCTCGCCAGCGCGGCGTGCCGCGTCCTTGGCGAAATGGTTCGCGATCGGCTCGCCAGGCATGTGCTGGATGCGCTTGGCGAGGTCGTAGTAATACGTGGCCCGCATGCTGCGGAACCGGTACTTGGCCCAAAAGAGCTTGTCGGCAAACACGCGGTCGCCGGCGCGCAGGGCAGGCGTGCCCACCTTGCGCGAGAACACGCCAGCGAAGCGTTTGATCAGGTTCTGCATCATGCGTGAATCCCCATTGTGTTGGTAGCACGCGCCAGTTCGCGCTGGCGCCGGGCCTCGTAGGCGTCCAGCGACGTGAGCTTTTCCGCCTCCCGCGGATCGACGATGCCGGCGAACACCTTGTACATGGCGACCTCGAACACGGTCTTGCCGGTGCTGTCCGACACATCGAAGCCCACTTGGCGCTTGCTGCGCTGGTAGGCGGCCAGCTCGATGTTCTTGGCGTCGCGAATGAAGCTCAGGTCCAGCTCGTCAGGCTCGAACATCTCAGCCACCACCGTGCGCCCGCGCGCCCCGTTCAGATCCGGCAGGTTGGGCCGACGGCACAGGTCGCACCCTTGCGGGTTGCGCAGCCGGATGCCTTCCACGTCGAACTGGAAGAGCCGCTCGATCTGCCGCAGCTTGTCGGCGCCGAGCATCCGCTTCATGTCCGCGCCGCACAGCCCGCAGGGGCACGTCTTGGGCAGCAGCGCCTGGTAGACGTAGAGGTTCACAAAGCCGGGCGTGGCCAGCACGCTGCGTGGGATGCGCAACTCGCCATCCGAGAGCCGGTCAGGCGCCGTGAGTGCGCTGGGCGCGTGCACCGTGGTCAGCGCCCGCAGGCCGGCGCCGGCCACGTCGCGGAAGAGCCCCGCCGATTCGTGGTCGCGCAGCTCGCCGACCATCACGAAGTGTGGGTTCATCCGCTTGATTTGGCGCTTGGCAGCAATGAACGGATCCTCGTCGCGGTTGGCGCCGTCCAGCGTGCGCGACACCGAGAAGTGATGCGTGCCCTCGGCCAGCAGCTCCACTGGATCCTCGATCGCCATCTTGTTCATCCACGCCGGCAGGCGCTGCATGATCGCGTGGGCGGTGGTGGTCTTGCCCGAGCCGACGACGCCAACCAGCACGGTCCCGCCGCCCAGTTGCATCGTGTTGCGATCCAGCAGCTGCGCCTGTTGCTCGAAGTAGCCCAGGTCGTCCACAAAGTCGACACGCTTCGTTGCAACTTCCTCACGGTGCATCCGCATGACCGTCACATGGCCGGTCGCGCTCTGCATCGAGGCCCAGCGGAACACCACCGGCTGGCCGTCGATCTTGGCGCGGATGCTGGTCTGTTGCGGCAGCACCCGACTGAAGACGCCCTGCGAGCCGCCCTTGCCCTTTTGCCAAACGTGGGAGAGCGTATCCAGCATCACCCCCGTCTCCATGCGAAATTCGGGCGGATCGACCAGATAACCGTCGATGGCCAGGCGCACCTTCGAATAGCCACCTTGGTCCTCGACCTCCCAATGCAGATCCGAAGCCCCCTCGCGCAGCGCGAAGCGGCCGACCGCATCAAAGTTCTGCCACAGCGCGCTGGCCGGACGGCGACCCGCGCCGACGGCCAGCTTGTCGCTTCCACCTGTCGGCTCGACACTGCCGCGCGAGAGTGCGACCATCACCTGTGCCGCGGCCAGGTGCATCACAGGCGCGGCCGGGTCGAAGCGCAGGCGCAACTGGCGCAGGATCTCTTCGGTGACGTCCGAATTGGCCATGTCCCGCGTGAGAATCAAGGCGAACCGGCCCCGGCCGTCGGCGCTGGCTGCAGCCTCGACCAGCACCGGGCAGATAACGTGGCGCAGCGACGGCGCCATGTCCAGCTCGTCATAGAGCGTGCGCACGAACTCCGGCAAGTCGTCGACCGTCGCGATCTCATCGGTGCGGATCTCGCTCCCCTGCGGCACCGGTCTTGCAGCCGCCGGACCGCCCGGCGCGCCGGGCGTCCCCGGCACGAAGGCTGCCGCGCCGCCTGTCACGACCGTGACGCCGGAGCCGCCGCCACCGAAGCCGTCGGATTTCTCGCGTTTGCTGAAGAGTCCCATGGCCCGCGCTCAGCGTTGGGCTACCGTGGCAGGCGGCGATGCGAGGGCCGTCGGCGCACCCATCGCTGAAACCGACACAGGCGGCAAGGTGGGCGGCGGCGTGGGCACCGAGGCGGCGCCCGGCGCGGGGCCTATCGGCGGCAACGGGAAGAACGGCGGCGTTCCCTGTCCGGTCGGCATGCCCTGGTTCGGCAGCGGGCCGGTGCGTGCAGCCGTGCTGGCGCTACCCGTCTGCGGCGTATCTACCAGCACCGCCGCGTCGTCCTGTACCAGCGGCGCAAACACACGGGCCTTGCCGCGCGTGAACGTGGTACCGCTCTCGGTGATGGCTGACACGATATAGCCACGCCATTTGGCGCCCACCTTGGCCGGATATACTTGGTCGCCCCAGCGCACGTAGCTGCGCAGCGTCATCCCACCGCCCGCGCTGCGCCCGTCCACGCCGTAGAGGGCGATGGTCTGCGGCGCACGCTCGGCCGCAGGCTTGGCCGCGGCGCCAGTTGGCGCGGCCGAGACGGCGGGCGGCGGCGCGCCCTTGTCCAGTTCCTGCTGGAGCTTTTGCAGCGCCACTTTGGCGTCGGCATCGATCAGTTTTTGGGTGAGCGACTTGTCATCGTCGGCTAGCACAGGGCCTGCCACCAGCAAGGCGAAAGCGGCGACAGCGGCGCGGCGCAACGGAAACGAAAGCGGGAACGGGGTTGCACGCATGGGAGAGTCCTTATCAGTCGCGAGCGAACGCATCGCCCTTGACCGTCAACATGAATTTCGATTGCTTGATATCCGGCGCAGCGTCCAGATTCACCACGAGGTCGAGCGCCTTGACCGTGACGTTCGGGGGGAATGCCGCGAACTCGGTCACATTGCGCAACGGCCCGGAGATCTCCCACGTGGCCGACAGCACCGGATGAAGGAGCGAGGCTGGACCTTCAGGCGGCACCGTGCCAAAAATCAACAGTTCCTTCAGTTCCGCCTTGGTGGCCACCGGGCGCAGCGTCTGCAACTGAGAGCCGAAGCCCACCCGCAGCGCCATCGCCTTGGGCGGCTGTTCCAGCACTGCACCAAGATTGCGCACCTCGCCCACAGGGACCTGCGCACTCACCACCGCCTTGGTGTCGTTGGCCTGAAACACCGGGGCTCGGAAGGCATCCGGCAGCGACGCCACAAAGGTCTGGTTGGTCAGGCCCTTCGCGCCCTGCCGAATTTCGTAGGTCAGGGCACAGTTGGCCTTGGGCGTCACCACATCTGCACACTGGATACTGGCGAGCGACCAGCCCCCAACCTGCAGCGGCACATCGTTGGCGAACCACTGCGCCCAAGCGGGCAGCGCGACGCCGGTCAGCGCCACCGGCCTGGCGGCTCGCGCGGCCAGATCGTCCGCGTAGCGCTCCGCCGGTGTCTTCTGTGGCGGCGGCGGATGCAGGCGGCGTTGGTAGGCGTCGTACTCCGCCTTGCCATACGGCCAGCTCACGGCCGCCGAGCCCGCCAGCACCGCCAGCGTCAGGACGCGCTTGCGCTGGCTCGTGGTGCGGGGTTTTTTAAGGAGCGCAGCCGGCCCGGCATGTGCCACGAGCATGTCAAGTGTGTAGGGCACGTGCATGACATGACGTTCGGGCGGCAGCAACGGCAGCAGCTCGGGCATGTTGCCCACCAGCTTGAACTCGCCATCGCACTTGGCGGGGAAATCCACCGCCAGCTGGGCGAGCGTCTTCTCGTCGCGCACGACCTGGTCAAAGCCCACACGGGGGCGCCCCTTCACGATGCCGCAGACCAGGTACACCGGCGCCTGGCCCGGTGCTTCGAGCCGGAACACGAATAGCGCATTGGGCACCAGTTCCGGCACGCGCGCGATGGCTGCGGCGCCGGAGTACAGCTTGTCCTTGATCTTCGCCTGCGCGTCGGCCGTATCCAGATAGCCCATGTGCAGCGCCTGGTCCTCGTGCCAGATCCGCGCCGCCCGCACCTCGCGGGCAATGTTCGCCGCGAGCGCCGACGGGGCATCGCTGCCCGTCAGCGTGCGCCACTGCATGCCGAAGACAAGCTTCTTGCCGTGGATGTCGAGAATCATTGCGCCTCGCCCTGGTCCTGCACCATCACGGTCGCTAGCACTAGCGTGAAGGTGCGCGACTTGCTGGCCGTCAGCGACCCGCCGAGAATGGTCGGCAAGTATTCCCCGAGCGTGCGGTGCGAGAACTGCGAATCGGTCTGATCAAATGCCGTCACGATCACGGTCTGGCCGTTGCGCACGATCAGGTCCTGCGCTGGGATCCCCTTCGCCACAATCTTCGGCACCTGAACAGACTGCTGGTTGATGCCCGAGCCAGACGTAAAGGTCTCAATCGGACCATCAAGAGCTGACTGGTCGAAGGCGAGCGTGAGGTTCACGTCGTCGCGGGTGGTCGCGTCTGGGAACAGGGTTAGCTTGAAACCAACTGTCCCGGTCGAAGTAGTTATGCCGGGAATGCCACCCGTGCCCCCAACCGTCGTCGATGCTGGCGTTGTCGACGACACATAGGTGAACTGTCTGCGGTTGTTGTATTGAGCACCGTGGCGATTGCGAAGTGCCATCGGGATCGTGACGGAGGTCGTGACCGTGCCATACTGCTTGAGCGCGTTGACAATCGCCTGCGTGCCATTCCATCCGCCCGACGTGATACCCAGACCGAAACTGCCGGCGTTGGACGACACTAGCGATGCGGGCGAGAGCGCCGTGAATGTGAAGCTCGGAATGTGCTCCAGCGCCTTGGTGAGCACCGCGTTCCAGTCCGCACCGGCTTCACCATTGTCAGTAACCGTAAAGTCGATGGTCTGGAACTTCACGTACACCATGCGCGAGTAGATGGCAATTTGCTTGCGTACGATCTCATCGGCCGCCTCGACCGCTTCCTTGGTGTCCTTCAGCGTTAGAATGCCGGTGGCCGGGTTAAGCTCGGCGCGGCCGACCATCGTCAGTGCAGGCTCGATGCTCTTGCGGATGCCGTCCATGTCGTCCAGCTCCTTTGCCTCGGACTTCACGGCTGCATCGATCTGAGTGGCCTGCCCGCCGCCACCCACGTTGGCGTTACTGCCACCCTGTGCGCTCTGCTTGAACTCGGTGGTGAAGGAACTGGTACCCGCCTTCATCGGCAGTTGCCACATCTTGGTGGTTAGCCGGTAGAAGCGAATTACGCCCTTGGATGCGTTGTACTCCCAGTTGATCCCCAGGCGCGTCGCGATCAGGTCTAGCATGTTCGCCAGCGGCATCTTCTCGCTGTTCTTGAACTCGACGTTGAGCGCCGTCTCAATCAGCGGAGTGGCCTGATTGGCGGCAGTTGCGTTGGCGCCGCCGGCAAGCAGCGCCCCCGGCAGGGGGCCGTTCGTGGTGGGTGCGGGGCCTAGGCCCGTCGTACTAAGCGGGTTGCCGCCGGCCGTGCCATTCTGGTTACGCACTTGACCGCCAGCCTGCGTCATCAGGCTGCGCGGCATCAGTAGATTGGACGGCAGGTACACGTCGGATTCGATCTTGACCGGAATGCCGGTCGCCATCGTGATGCGCTGCGCAGCGACGGCCAACGGCATCACCCGCTCTGGAAACATGACCCAGGTGTCCACGTTATTGCGCAGGGCGAGCGGCAGGGTCACGTTGCGCGCGGTCGGCACGGGCTTCCCAACGAGGTACGGCTTCAAGACTTCCTGCTCAGCTTCGACAGCCGTGCGATCGCGCCGCATCTGCGCGTACAGACTCTCGGTACGGGCCATCTGTTCGGCGCGTGCGTCGTCTGCGGCCTGGCGGATGTCCCGCTGTAGCTGCGGCGACACGCAACCGGCCAGAGTCGAGCACACCAGCACCGCACCAGCGGTCGGGCGAAAGAGTCGGTTCAATTTCATGGGATATCGGCTCACTGGCTGAGGTCGCACTTCGTGGTCAGCTTCACGACCCGGACGACGTTGTTGGAGTAGAAGCACGGCTTGATGATGTAGTCCGTCATCTCGGTAGACGACAGCACGCGGCGCACGGCGGCCTTGAAGTCGCCATCGAACACGTCGCTGCCAACGATCGGCACGTCCTTCTCCAGCTCCCACGGCGCGGCGCTCCAACCGGCGCGCGACGCCCACGCCTCGATCAGCTGGCGGAAGTTGGCATCGGCTGGCGAGACCGTCCATGTGATGAGCGCGGCAGGTGCTGCGGGTGCGGCCGCGCGTGTTGCGGCGACCGTGGCAACTGGCGTGGCGGGAACGGGAATCGCCGTACGGTCGGTGGCTGGCACCGCAACGCTCGGCGCGGCATTCGGGGCCGCCGGCTTGTCTGCCACGCGCTTCGCATTGGCGGCGAGCAACTGCCAGCCGGCACCGGCCAGGGGCGCGGCCGGCTCGAATTGGCCAGCGGCATCGACGCCAAAGGGCGAGGCGCTGGCGGACGTGCTGGCAGGGACAGCGGCCTGCGCCATGGCACAGAGGGGCAGCGCGCTCGCCGCGACGAGGGTCCGGCTCAACCGGGCAGGAAAGAGAGACTGGAACATGGTGTCGTACCTTCTGGATTCGGGAAGCTTCGCGTTACTTAGGCTGCGTGCTGAGCAGGGTCTGGTAGATGCGGTTCGCGTACCGCATCCGCTTATCGTGGGCGCCGGCGTTGTAGCAACCCACGCCTGCCCAGGTCGCGCCGACGCGGTCAAGGCAGTCGCGCAGGATCCACGCGCCTACGTAAGCACTCACGCAGGGATCGAAGAGCTTGTCGCGCGTGATGCCGTAGCGTGCCAGGCGCGGCAGATGCACCGAATTGATCTGCATGAGCCCGATGTCTTCGGTGCCGTTGGTGTTGCGATTGATCGCGTTGGCGCGCATGCCCGATTCATGCCGGGCGATGGTGCGAAGCAGCACTGGGCTGAGCCGGTGGTAGGCTGCGGCGTCGTCCAGGCAATCGGCGTAAGCGTTTCCGCTCGCGAGCACCGAGGCCGCCGTGCACAGCGTGAGAGCGGCGACACCGGCCGCGAGGCGCCGGATCATTGCGTCACCGCCCGCTCGTAGAAGCGCACTTCCGGCACACGATCGACCTGCACCACGTTGCCGTCTGCGACGACCGTCAGGCGCGTCGAAATGCCGTTGAACTTGTAGTAGCGATCCTTGTGCTCGCCACTGCCGCGCCGGCTCTCATCGAACACCGAAATGCTGCCCATCGACTTGTCGAAGCTCAGGTAGGTCGCGCCGTCTTTCTCAAACACACGCGACAAGCCCGCCTCGTTCTGTTGCGCGAACAGGTAGTGAATCCCCGGCACGCGGGCCACTTCTACCGCCTTGCCGCCGCCGCGCACGGTGAAGCGGTCCACCGTGGCGAGCGACAGCGCCTTGTCCTCGTCGCGCCACTCGGTGGAGAGCCGCTTGCCCGCCCCATCGTGGAACAACAGCTCGCCCGGCTTCTGGTCGAAGCGAATCTCGATGCGACCCGTCTTGGTATCGCGGATCGCATTGGCGTCGAAGGCAGTGGCAAGCGTCAACGGCTCGGCGGCAGTGCCGACGGCCGGTGCTGGCGCTGCGGCGCGGGTTGTGGCGGACGCAGCGGTAGCCGATGTCGGGACGGACGTCGACACCAGTTCGGCGGCCACCGGTGCGGGCGCGGCGGCCAGCGACGAGGCGGCCGGGGCATCGGCGCGGCGACGGCTATCCACCGCAAACGCCTTGGGCGCGGTAGCGCGCAGGGTCACGTGCTGGCGCTCGAAGTCCACTTCGGCGTACAGGTTGCGCTGCTCGAGTACCCGCCCAAGCGCCTGCAGCCAGTTTTCACCAGCAGCTCTTTGCAGCGACACGTCTTCGGTGAGCGCAATGTCCTTTTGTGCCGTGCCCGACCAGCCGGCCGGCGCGAGCGACTTCACCATCGCGGCCAGCGGCATTACCGAGCGCCCGGCGCGCACCAGCGCGAGGTCGCCATGCTGGCCGATCAAGGCAATGCGTCCCGAGAAGCCGGCGAGGCTCCCGGGCAGGTCGCCCACCGGATTGGCCGGCTCGCCGGTGAAGCCGTTGGCGCGCTTCCAGCGGGCGATGACGCTCTGGCCGTTCACGCTGTAGCGCACCACGTCCGGCACCCCATCGATGACCCAGTACGGGCCGTTCTGCTGCGCGCCATCGGCCGTCACGAGCTGCCCGGCTCGCGGCTGGATGTAGGTGGACTGGCCATCGTTGAATATCAGCGCAGGGCGCTCGCTGGCGCGCGCCACCACCTGATAGTCAAAATCGAGCGGATCGGTATCCGCCGCGACGGCAGCGCCGCTCGCCGCCAGGGCCAGCACGGAGATCAGAAGCGGCTTCATCATGGTTGAGGGGCCTTCAGTTGCTGGAAGTGAGTCATGAATCGGGCAAAGTACGGCCCGCCGCGCGCCGGATCGGCGCTGTGGTACCAGGCCACCGCCTTCATCGGGGAGCCGCTGCGTTGCAGGTTGTCCGTGAGAATCGCTTCGGCGGCGCGGATATTGGTCGCTGGGCTCAGGGCATCCCACGCCGACGCGAAGCGCTTGCCGTGGTAGCACCAGTTGATCTGCATGATCCCGACGTCGAAGTCGCAGCGCTTGGCGGCCAGGAGCCGTTCGATCGTCGCGTGCGCATCCTCGCGGGTGGCGAAGAACATGCCGCGGCCGGCGACGTTGAGCGTCCACGGCCACGGACGGCCGCGATAGGCCGATTCGTTCATGGCGATGCCCGCCAGAATGCGGGGATCGACCTTCTCGCTCATCTGCGCGAAGGCTTCGGTTTTGGGCGCACAGGCCCAGCCGCCGCGACGCTCGACCAGCGCCACCTGTGCACCGTCGTCCAGGCGCTCCGGGCGCAGCCAGCCGTCTCGTGCCAGCAGCGCGGTGAGCGGCACGGCTTGCCCTTGCACCACCACGGCGGGGGCCTGGCCTCCTTCCATGCGAAGCGTCGCGCCAATCCACCGTGCGGACCAGCCGAGGAACGAGTCCAGCCCGCAGAAGAGCACGGGCTTTCCCGTCAGCGTCACAACGCGTGCACCCGCGGCGTCACTCACGACCAGCGCCGTAGGGCTCACCATCGCCTCGATGGTCTGTGCGCCGGCGCCGCTCATGGCGAGTGCCAGCAGGACGGCAGCACTAGGCTTAATCACGATATGGCTCCAGCACGATATCGTGCTTGACCTGCACCAGTAGCTTCTGGCCGGGCTTGGTGGTGATCGTTGGACGAATGTTCTGATTGCGATTCAGAATCGTCTGCGCGGTCTGCGCAGCGACTTGCCCTGCCGTATTGCCAAAGGTGGTCAGGCCGTTGGGACCAACCGTCGTCGCCGTAGCGGAATCGTTAAAGTGCTGCTCCAACACGCCGATAATCAGCGCGCCGGCAAAGATCTTGAAGAAATGGTTGTTGACGTCACCGCTGATACCCGCGTAGCCATTGGGGTCGGCGCCGCCCATGCCCAACAGCGGTACCCACTTGCCGTTGGGCAACTGCATGCGCACGAAGGCGGCGAGGATGCGCTCCTGTCCAATGGCAATGTCGCTGCTGTACGTGCCAACCAGCGTGGCGCCGGCCGGGATCGCCTTGCACGTGCCATTCACCGTGTCGTACACGTCGTTGGTAACGGTCGCGCGGAACTCGCCCGGCTTGTCTGAGTTGAGGCCGCCGACGAACGTGGCGGGAATCACGAAGCCCTGGCTCACCGTACACGGCGCGAGCTTGCCTGCGAATCCCGTACGGGTAAAGCTCGTGGCCGCCGCGCCGCGCAGGAATTGCCCGTCGCTCGACGTAGGCGCGGTGTTGCCGCCCTCGGGCCCACCCATGCCGGGCATACCACCGGCTCCGCCGACTCCACCCGTTCCATTCATGCCTCCGACTGCGGCCAGCTGCTGGGCGCGCATCTGCGCCGGATCGACCACGCCGGAGAGATCCGGCTGGCGCTTGACGTCTCGCCGCATGGCCTTGCCGTCCGACTTGAAGATCGGCGAGGTCATGACGGTATCCAGGTCGTTCGCCTGTTTCAGCTCGGCGGCGGCCGGCCCGGCTGTCGCGGGCTGCACGAAATCCTTCGCGGTCATCACCGGCGCCTTGGCCGGCTCCGGCCTGGTCGCCTCGGCCGCCTGCTGCGCCGCCTGTTTGCGCGCCTCATCCTGCTGCTGGCGAATGAGCTGATCAAGGCCGCCGTTGTCGGGGGTGCTGGTGCGCTCCTGCAGCTTCTTGGCCTTCTTGTCCTCGGCCTGCTTGGCCAGGTCCGACTCCATGCTGCTCTGGTAGAAATACCCGAGCGTGCCCACCAGCACCGCCGCCACCACGCCAAGCGTAGTGACGATATTGCGCGGTACCTTGCCGCTGGTCAGACGCTCTTTGGCGTCGGAAACGTCAGTCACGGGCTGCTTCACGATGTGCGCCTCGCTCAGAACAGACCGAGAATGCGGCGCTTGCCACGCAGCACCTTGACTTCGGTATCGCCCGACCGCAGCGCAATCTCGTCGGCCAACCGCTGCATCACGAGAAACTCTCCGCGGCGGATGAAGTTCGCCACCACGTAGTCGCTGCCGTCCTTGTACAGCGCCACCGGCCAGTCCGCGCCGCGGGGGATGCGCATCCAGATGGCGGTGCCGTCATCGAACACCGTCTCCGGCTTGAACGCGGCGCCACCTTCCACGCGGTAGTCAAAGTTCAGCTTGTCCGGCGAGACTGCGACGGCATCCGGCGCCGAATTGGGCGGCTCGCGCTCGGCCGCGCCTGCGCCATGCTCCGCCCGCGCCTTAGCCTTCGCGCCGAACGCCCCTTGCACACGGAAGCGCACCTTCTGATAGAAGATCCCGCCTAGCGGCGACGACACCAGCGTGAACTCGTAGCTGCGCTTGTTGGTATTGACCGACAGCGTGTTGACCAGGCCCGGGCCGCTCGGCTTCACATACAGATGGTTCGCACCATCCGTCTCGAAGCTCCAGCGGATGTTCTCGCCCCACGCTGGATCACCCACAATCTGTTCGTCGGGCGCAAACTCGATGGTGGTCACCTTCAGTGGCGCCGTCAGTACGCGGAAGATCTGATCGGGGCTGTAGGGGAACACCACCAGGCGCGAATCGCCGGGCAAGGCCACTGGCTCGACCCCGCCGTTGAACGGGTTCATCGGATTCATGGCGTCAGCCATGTCGCCGATCCCGAGCCCGGGCAGCGGCGGCGGCGGCGCCTTGCGCGAAGGCTTGTCGGCCGAGAAGCCGGGGCCCGCCGACAGCATCAGGCACATAGCCGCAGTCAGGCCAACGACGGAAAAGCGGGAACGCAGGGATTGGGACATGGATTAGGTGGCCGACTCAGGCGGCAGACTTCTGGATGCTGAAGAACACGGGGTAGATGCCAAACGGGTTGCCAGTCAGCGCCGCGTCGCTCTTCGGGGGATCGATCTGATAGCGGAAGGTCATGGCGTAGCGCTGCTTGCGCGGCTTCGCCCCTTCTTCGCGGGTGGAGGTGACAAACTCCACCGCAACCGTGTTGTCCGGCAGCAAGGCGATGTTGGTGACCTGCACCTCGCGCACCAGCGACGGGCTTTGCGCGATGGCACGGAACGGCGCGTCTTCGGACAGCCAGTCTTCGAACTGCTTGCGCGCGGCGCCAACCATCTGCTTCTTCACGCCATTGATGTTCTGGAAGATGCGGGAATTCTCGATCTCCGGCGTAAGCACCGGCTCGATCGTGAACATGCGTGTGACTACGTCGCGGAAGGCGACCTGGATCTCCAACGCTTTGGGCTGGTAGGCGTCCAACTCACGCGCCACCGGCTTGCCGTTCGCATCCGCCGAGACGCCCACCACGCGCACTACTGGTTCCGGCGGCTGGCGCGTGATCACGGCGGCCACGGCCACAAGCGCGGCGACGAGCGTCGCCAGCTTCCAGTGATTGCGCTCGACCACCACCCGAGCGGTGCGGTCAAACAGGAATTGCGTGACGTCCTCGCCGGCGTACATGCCAGGCGCGGGAGACAGGACCTTCTTCGATTCGTTGCGGCGGGAGAACAGTGGCATGAGGCACCTGTTTGGATGCCGCCTATTGAACCAGCGAATCGATACTCAATGAGTCACGAAAGGTATGCGATTTTCGACAGCTTTCAATATTTCTTAAATCAGGATTTAGGTGGCTCAGAGAGGCGATAACTGTTTGCCCATATCCCTTCTCCTGAACACGCCTCTCTGTGTCCTCACCACCTACCCCGGGCACATGAGTCCACCCTATTTGCGATAAGAGAGCGAAATCGCACGCGTTATCGCTAGTAGGGTGGACTCATGTGCTCGCCCCCCTTTCTGTGTCAGGCGGCTTCCAAGATGCCCTCCAAGGCTCCGCTGAAAGCTCACGAAAATCGCATATCTTTCGGCCGCACACGCAGACGCTGAACGAGAACAATAGCGGCATGTCCGCACCTGCCGCACACCCCACCCTGCAATTCGACCAGCTCGAAGCGAGCGCGGTCGCGATGTTCTTCGAGGCGCTCGGTCCCATCAAGGCCTACGTCGAGGCTTCTGACATAGCGGAGGTGATGATCAACCATGCCGACAGCGTCTGGATCGAACGCCATGGCGAACTGCGCCGGCTTGATATCCGGCTCGATCCGGCCATGATCGAAGGCGCTGTGCGGGCGCTTGCCGCCTCGGTACAGAAGTCCGCAGTGCGCGGCACAGACCAGGGCATCATCAACGCCGGCTACCAGGGCATGCGGATCGCCGCCGTGATGCAGCCCACCGCCATCGACGGCAACGCGCTCAGCATCCGCCGACACCGCGAGCAGAACCTCTCCCTTTCCGACTACGTCGAGATGGGCGCGTTCTCTGCCCGAGTGGCCCGCAACACCGCCGACGACAAACCGATCTTTGACGGCCCGGTGGAGGATGAAGCGCTAAAGGCAGCGCTCACCCAACTGGTCGTGCAGCGCAAGAACATCCTCGTCGCCGGGGGCACGTCCTCGGGCAAGACCACCCTCCTAAACGCGCTGGTGGCCGAGATCCCCCACAGCGAGCGCGTGCTGTCCATCGAAGACACGATGGAACTGAAGATGACGGTGCCCAACAAGGTCCGCCTGTTGTCCAACGCTGACACCCGCGTGACCACGCAACAACTGGTCGCCCTCTCCCTGCGCTTTCGCCCCGACCGGATTCTCGTTGGCGAAGTGCGTGGCGGCGAGGCGTACGACCTGCTGCAGGCGCTTAACACCGGCCACGATGGCGGCATGGCGTCGCTACACGCCAACAACGCCCGCTCCGCCCTGTCGCGGCTCGAAAGTCTTGCGATGCTCGGCATCCCCGCCGGCTCCCGTTGGGAGCTGGATGACATGCGCAAGCTCATCGCCGAATGCTTCCACTACGTGCTGCACCTGCGTCGTACCTGCGAGATGCGGCACGTGTCGGAAGTCCTGGAGATTCAGGGCTTCAAAAACAACGACTACGTTGTCAACCGCGTTTTCTAACTGGGGAGTTCGCCACACCATGCTTCGATCCAACCCGCAACCGGGGATGCAGTCCAACACTACCGTAACCCGTTCCCAACACACAGCCCTGGTAATGGGCGCGGCACTGATGCTGTGCGCGCAGAGCGCCATGGCAGCCGACCTCGGGATCTTCAGCGGCCTGACCAATATGATCTGCTCGATCCAGGCACTGGTGAGCGGCCCCATCATTTTCGTGATCGGCGTGGTGGTCATCATTCTGGGCGCAATTGGTATCGCCAACTCCGAGTCGACCATCGTGAAGGTCGTCATGACGGCCATCGTCGGCATCGGGCTCGCGGCTGCCGCCATTCCGATCGCCAAAAACCTTGGCCTGACTCAGTACTGCTGATCATGCGCCAGCACGCCGTCAGCCGCTCGCTTTCTCTGCCGCGCATGCTCGGCGGCGCTGTGCGCGGGCTCGCCATCGCCAACGGAACCATCACCGCCCTGCTGTGCTATGCCACCTACACGGGCGGCTTCTGGACGGTGGCCGGGTTCTTCCTGCTTGGCCTGTGTGTCCACTTGTTCCTGCGCTGGCTCACCACCAGCGACCCATGGTGGAACCTCGTGCTGAACGTCTACAACCACTACGGCGACGTCTACGAGTCGGCCCCGTGGCACGGCAAATTCAGCCCCCGCTTTCGCCGTCCCTACGGCTTTGATAGCGATCTGCCATGCTGAAACGCCGCCCCATGCAGGAAATTGCACCGTGGATGACGCTGGTTACCCCCGACCTGGTGCTAAACAAGGATGGCTCGCTGCTGGCGACCTTTGACTTCGATGGCATCGACGCGGACAGCCCCAACACGCTGGACGTGTCGGCCGCCCGCGACCAGCTCGATCAGGCCTGCCGCAGCTTCGACAGCCGTGTGACCGCATGGTGGCGGCTACGCCACCGGCGCACCCGCGACTACATCGGCGGCACCTTCCCCGCCACGTCCGACGCCCGGCTCGATGCGCTCAATCGGGAGCACATGACCAGCGGCAAGTACTTCCGCAACTCGCATTCGCTCGCGCTTGCCTACACGCCGGAGAACGGCATCGACAAGGTGTTCGAGCGCATGGCCTATCACATGACGGTCGGTGGCAAGAACTTCGCCATCGCCGCCTTCGAAACCGCCAAGGACGTGCTGCTGGCCCGCAATGCCTTCGCCTTCGACTTGCAGCGCACCGAGGCCGACGCCAAGCGCTTCGAGTCGATGCTGGACGCCTTCACGGGTGGTGTCACCAAGCTCGGCCTTACTCGCCTGTCGATGCAGGACAGCCTGGCGGCGCTGCACCAAACGGTCAATCCGACCGTGCCGCCACGCCGCGTCCGCTTTCCCGTCACGCTGCTGGATACGCATCTCACCGAGTCGGAAGTGATCAGCGGCGCCGACAAGCTGTTCTTCGAATCAGCCCACGGCAAACGCTTCGCCGCCGTGGTGGCCGTCAAGGAATGGATGGGTTTTCAGGAAGCCGCGCTCGACGTGCTCACGCAGATCGACGCGGAACTGGACATCTGCATCCTCTATCGGTTCCTCGACACTCACAAGGCCACCCACTACATCGAGAAGATCCGCCGTTTCTACAAGATGGCGAGCTTCAACCTCTGGTCGATCGCCAAGCAGATGGCGGCCAAGGAGGAGACGCAGAACGACGAAGGCCGCGAGCAACTGGCAGCCGAAGCAGGCGACGCGCTGCGCCGCCTGACCGCCGAGGGGCAGCAGCACGGCTTCGTCAATATTTCGGTGATCGTCTACGGCGACACCGAGGCCGAATGCGAGGATGCCGTGAGCGAGGTGGTGGGTGCCATCACCAATGCGGGTTTCGGCCCGATCCGGGAGAAGGCCAACCTGCTGCCGGCCTGGAACAGCACCCTGCCCGGCCGTTGGGACAAGCAGCGCCGCCTCCAGTTCGTCGAGACGCCGGCGGTGTCCGACATTGCCCCGCTGCGCTCGGTGCGCCCCGGGCCGACCCGCAACAACTGGCTTACCGACCTGTCGGGCGTCGAGACGCCGCCGCTCACATACCTGCCGACCCGCCACCGCACCGCGCAGCGCCTGGACATGCACCAGCCGGGCGGCAATGGCCACCTGCTGGTGCTCGGCCCCATCGGGGCCGGCAAGTCGGTCATGCTCAACTTCCTTGTCACGCAGGCGGGCCGCCAGAGGGCGCGTCGCATCCGCTTCGACAAGGACCGCTCGACCCGAATCCCTACGCTGCTCGCCGGTGGCAAGTTTGTCGATGTGACCGGGCGCTTCCAGGCGGCCACGCAGACCAATCCGCTGTCCTTGCTCACGGATGCCGCCAACTTCGCGTACGTCACGGACTGGTTGGTGCTAGCGATCGAGGACGATGACTTCCGTTGCACGCCGCAGCAGCGCACCGACCTCTTTCAGGCCGTGCAGATCCTCGCGCGCTTTCCGCGCGAGCGCTGGACGCTGTCCAACCTCTGCACGCAACTGCACGCCACGTTGCGTGAGCGCCTGCAAATTTGGGTGAAGGGCGGGCAATACGGCCACTTCTTCGACCACGTCGAGGATGCCTTCGAGGTAAGCGACGACCTGTCGATCGAGATGGGCGACCTGTTCACCAATTTCCCGCGCGCTGCGGCCCTCTTCATGGACTATGCGTTCTACCGCATCAGCCAGTCGATGGGAACCCGCTACACGATCATCGAGGTGGAGGAAGCTGGCTTTTTCTTTACCAACCCGCGCTTCTACGCCCGACTGGAGACGTGGATCGTGACGATCCGAAAGCTCAACGGCGCGATCTGGATGGCGACGCAGTCGCTCCAGCAGGTGGCGCGCGTGGCGGACTTCGAGATCCTCAAGGACAACATCGCCAACATCATCTACCTGCCAAACAGCCAAGCCATTACGAGCAAGGAGCTGTACCGCGATGTGTTCGGCCTCACGCTCGACCAGGTGAAGATGATTACCGAGGCGGTACCCAACCGCGACTACTACTGGACCACCAAAACCCAGAGCCGAATGCTGCAGACGGCGTTCAGCAAGGAAATGGTCGCGATGCTGCGCTCCGACGGCTATGCGCAGGAAGTGCTCGACCGCCACCACGCCTCCGGGCTACCGGACTGGCAAGACCGCTACGTGCGCGAAGTGCTGACGCGCGGCTAATGCATGTCACGAATTCACCACCTCACACTCAGGAATCTTCCCATGAACAAAGTGCTTGCAGGCGTGCTGGCTTCGGCAGCTTTGACCGCCTCATCGCTGGCCCATGCCAGCGGCTGGCCGGTATTCGACGCGGCCAACTTCATCAAGAACACAATGACCGCCGCCCAGGCGCTCAAGACCGAGATCTACGAGAACACGAACATCGTCTACCAGAACAAGATGATGCTCAATCAGCTCCAGCAAGCGGTGGGGCTGGATTCCGTCGCCATGGCCACGCAAGCGATGGGCATCCAGGAGGACTTCCAAAAGCACCAGCGCTACGGACAAGCGATGCAGGAGCTGTACGGTAGCCTCGCCAATAACGCCGACTTTCTCTCAAACGTACAGGGTCTGGTGGCGTCATCGGGCAAGACACCCGACCAGTGGTTCCGCGACCAGCGTACCTTGCTCGAAACCGGCGACAAGACTGCCAAGCGGCTATTCGGGTTAGGCCAGGACGTGACCAAGAACAACGAAAAGCTCGCTCAACGCCGCCGCGATCTGCAGCAGGATTTGAACATGAACCAAACCGCGCAGGCCACCGCCCAGCTCACCAACCAGATGCTGGACGTGATGGCCGGACAGAACGCCGACCTCTTGCAACTGATCGGTGCGAAGACCCAGGCGGACGCGGTGAAAGACCAGAAGGTGAACGCGGATACCGCCGAGAAGACTGCAGCGGCTGAGCAGCTCGCTCGACAGCAGGCAGACGAGCTTCAGAAGCTGCGCCAACAGGTCTTCAGCCGCGGCACCTTGTCGGGGAAGTGAGATGGGATACTCCGCGCCGCTGCGACTTCTGCTCTGCGCCATTCTTGTCGCACTTTCCCTGGTTTCTGGGCCAGCGACGGCACAGCCGAGCGGCGAGACTTCGAACATCGCTTCAAGCCTAACGCCGGCTGCCGGTTCAACGGGAGAGGCTCTTTCTTCGACGATCAGGGAGTTGCTTGCACTGCGTGATGGGCTTCTCGACGGCGGGATCGCCATTAGCCGAACCACGGCTCCTGAAGCCGGTAAGTTCGCGTGGGCCCTCACCGTTCTCACCTTGGTGATCGCCGGCTTTCGATTCACAGCGCATCGCAATCCCGTTGGAGCGTGGGTGGAGTTCATTGAATCGCTCACCGTTCTTGGCATCTTCGCCGCGATGTACCTCAGCTTCGATAGCTTCGGCACTGGAATCTTCAAGTGGTTCGATCAGCTTGCGCGCAGCATGAGTGCAGGGAACTACGACACCGGCTCGTTGCTTGCGTACACCGCCGGCAAGTTCCTTGATTCCTTCTTCAAGGCGTTTCGGGTAGCCGCCTGGTATGACAAGCTCGACGTAATCTTCTCCTGCCTCGGGCTGCTCATCGCCTTTGCCCTGACCGCCGCCGCGTCCATCGTTTACACCTACTTCGTGATGATCGGTCAGCTCCAGGCCGCTGTTGGGCTTGCGATCGGCCTGATCGCTGTCTCCCTTGGATTCTCGGAGTACACGCGAAAATACTTCTGGGCGTGGTTCGACTTCATGGTCACCGCCTCCATGTATGTGGTTACCGCTGCGATCATCGCGAATCTGGTCGCGGCCTCAACAGGCGAAACCATCCAGAAGGTCGCCGACATTGGTACCAGCACGGCTGCCGCGGGATGGAAAGCGGCCTCACTGTCCGTCCTGGTGCTGTTGATCTCGTTTGAGATTCCAAAGCTTGCTGGCTCGCTCTTCGGTACCGGTGGCGGCGTCTCTGGCGGCGCAGCAATGGGACTGGCAAAGGGTGCGTGGAAGCTCGGAAAGTGAGGGAAGTGAAGATGAATCAGCACCTTCCGCAAGATGCGTCCACTCTGCTGGCGTCCCACGAGCAGCGCATTGCTCTGATTCGCCAGTATGCCAACGAGGCCAACCCTGCTGACTTTGATGCGAAATGGCTAGTCGTGTTGCGCGCCTGTGCAAGCTGGTTCTCCACCATGCCGCTACAGCCGGACCAGCACTCTGAGCCGGGTGGCGCGTTCCGCGCAACAGTCGAAGTGGCCTATTTTGCAATGCGCCTCTCTGGCGGCCAGAAATTCGCCGCAGACCAGCCGTCGGAGCGCCGCCGGCGCTTGGAGCCCCAGTATCTGTATGCGCTGTTTCTGGCCGCGTGCTGTTCGTGGCTCGACGAACCCTGCCGGCATTTCCACATCGTGCGGGAGGATACGGGCGAGCAGTGGCTGCCGGCCGCGCACGGCGCCTTTCATACCTGGCTCGCGGGTAATGCCTACCGCGTGATCCGGCTGGAGGCGCCGCTGCCAGTGGAGCGCATGCGCAGCGCCCTGCTGGCGCGCTCGATCCTTGGCGCCGAATCGCTGTCGTGGCTGGACGGCCCGGTGTTGTCGGAGCTGTTCGGCGCGATCAATCCTGCCCCAATGCCCACCGGCTTCGAAGCACAACTGCACAAGATCGTGCGTCAGGCGGTTGCCGCGGCCCGCGACTACGAACAGAAGGCGCGGCGCGCGGTGTTCGCCCCGGATACCACCGTGCCGCCCTCGGCCGAACAGCTTGCTGCGGCGGCGACCCCAGGTGTACCGGCGGTCAGCGACACGCGCAGCCCGGCCGGGCGGGTGCCTGAGCCGGTCGCACCGACACCCAGCGCGGCCGCAGCTGCAGCGGCGCTTTTCCAGGCCCCCGTCGCCCCGGCCGAACCTGTTGTGGCCACGGCTCTCGCCCCTCATGCGGAGACTGCGACGCCACTGGCGCCGCCTACCCCCGCACCCGCGGCCATCGATGCCGCCGCCATTGGCCGGGCACGCCGGGACGCGCCGGATCCATTCATGGCGCTGCTGGGCGGCTCGCGCATGATGAGCGAGTTCTTCCGCGCGCTCGCCCAGGACGTAACCGCCGGCAAGATCAAGGTGGTGTGGGCCGAGAAGGGGCTCGTGCTGCCCAAGAAGATGCTTGGCAACTATGGCATCGCCAGCGACACGCTGATCGAGAACCTGCGCAAGCTCTCGCTCCTGTACGCCATGCAGGGCACTGACCTGATCCTGGCGGAGCGTATTGGCACGCTGATCCTGCCCCGCCCGAACACCCTGGCCTGAACCTATGGTCAAGTACATCAATCACCTTCGCCCAATGTTCGAGGCCCGCGCCGCCGCCGGCTGGGCGCTGGCCCTGATGCTGATCGCCACCTCAGGGATGCCGCACGCCGGCTACTTCGCCGCTCTCTGCGTTGGCATGCTTCTGCTACGTGGCACACAGGTATGGCGGGCGCTGGCCTTTCGCATGGCGATCTCGACCAAGTGGCTCGCCAAGATCCGCATCGACCGGTTGCTCACCGCGAGCGCCACGCTGCGCGAAAGCGACGATGCCATGTACCTCGGCACCGGCTTCGAATGGACGCAGAAGCACTGCCAAATCGCGCACGACATTCTGCGGATGCCGGCCTCCGAGATCCCCGGCCTGCCGCGCTGGCTGCCGACGAAGATTGCACGGGCCGTCGAAGCGCGGTTTGCGCCTCCCGAGAGCATTCGCGACCACACCCCACAAGGCCAGTCGTGGATCCACGGCATGGAGCCGAAGAAGGCACCGGTGCCCTTGCACTACAAGGCGCTGGGCGGCCATACGGCCGTGGGCGGTACCACCGGCGCGGGCAAAACCCGTACCTACGAGATCATCGCGACGCAGGTGATTCACAACGCCGAAGACGTGCTGATCATCATTGACCCCAAGAATGATCGCGACCTCAAAGATCGGGTCAAGCAGGAATGCGAGCGTACGGGGCGCAAATTCCTGTACTGGAAGCAAGCCGCGCCCTCCGAGTCGATCCGCCTGAACCCGCTGGAGAACTGGTCGCAGCCTTCGGAAATTCCGAGCCGCATCGCCCAACTGATGGAAGAAGGGCCATTCCGCGACTTCGCCTTCCTCTTCATTGACCGGGCGGTCAAGGGCGAACTGTATGTCGGCGACAAGCCCAACCTGCGCTCGATCCTGAACTATGCGCAGTCCGGCATCAACAGCCTGCTGGAGCGCTGCCTCAAGCGTTTCTTCCCCGAATCCGGCATGGCGGACTGGGAGGACGAAGTCAACGGCTTCATGCAGAAGCTCGGCCAGAAGAGCGGCGCGACGCTCCTCGACGGCATGGTGCAGCTCTACCTGCAGCGCTTCGCCAACGTCGGGCGCGGTCACGAATCGATCGACGGCCTTGTCTCGACGTTCACGCATGACCGCGATCACTACATGCGGATCATCGCCTCTGCACTGCCGCTATTGCAGATGCTGGCCACCGGCGAGACCGGCCTGATGCTCGCGCCCAAGGCCGATGACTTCGAGGATGACCGCGAGATCTGGGACATCGACAAGATCATCAAGCAGAAGGCCGTGCTGTGCGTCGGGCTCGATTCCATGTCCAACAGCATCGTCGCCAAGGCCATCGCCTCGATGATCCTGTCCGATATCGCATCGGTCGCCGGCACGATCTACAACTTCTATGACAAGCCGCCCGGTGTCGTCCTCATCATCGACGAGGTGGCCGAGGCCATCAACGAGCAGGTGATCCAGATCCTAAATAAGGGGCGCGGGGCGGGCTTCAAGGCCTTTGTTGCCTTCCAAAGCCGTTCCGATTTAGAGGCCAAACTCGGTAACGCAGCAAAAATGCTGCAGGTTTTGGCGAACCTCAACAACCAGATCATCTTACGATTGGAAGACACCGACACGGCGCAGTGGTTCTCCGACAAGGTGGGCGAAACCGGCATCACCAACATCGTCCAGTCGAGCACCACCAGCACCGGCAGTGAGGCCCACGTGGGCGAATTCAGCGGGTCGGTGTCCCGTTCCCGGCAGCTGGAGAAAGTGCCCCTGATCCCGGTGCGCCTGATTACCCAGCTCCCCAATTTGCAATATTTCCTGCGGGTTTCCGGTGGCGCTGTCTACCAGGGCCGCATCCCCATCATCGAAGGATAAGTTCGCACATGACCAGTCTGTTTCGCCAGATCGTCAAAGAGCACAAGCTCTCGGCCAAACTGTCGCCCGTCTTCATCTGCTTCCCGGAGCTGGATGACGTCTGCACCCGCCTCGTGGACTTCATCGGCCTGAACTTCATCGTGCGCGACGACCCGCTGGTGAAGGAGATGCTGATGGACGCCCTCGCTGGCTTCAAGGCCGAGCGCAAGGACGGCTACGGCAATGTCGCCTTCATGCGAGGCCTCTTTGGCCGCGCGCACGAGCTGTACGCCAAGCGCTACGCCGCCTTCAAGGGCGAGAAGTACAACGTCTGGGCGCCCTTTCTGGAACCGATCCCGCTGTTTGAAGGCCGGCAGGCGCCGGGGTATGTGTGCCGCATGGTTGACGAGCCCTGCCCCGAGCCCATCACGCCGCGCAGCGCGGCCTTCCAGCTCGCCGCCCGCGTCCTCAAGGGACCGACCTTCCGCCGCTATTTCGAGGAATACGATGTCTGTGGCCAACTCGCTCATTGCTAAGCTTTCCGGCCTCGCCCCCGCGGAGGTCGCTGCCATGCGGGCATGGGTGCGCGCGAACGATGCGGAGGCTTCGGTACCGGGCCAGTTCGCCCAAGGCCGACACGCGTTCGCCATGGCGATGGTGAAGCTCGAGCAGTCCCGTCCCGCCCAATTCTGGGGCGGGCTGCTCGCCTTCGTCGCGATTCCGTTCCTGGCCCTGCACGCCCTGGTGCGCTGACATGAGCAACAGTCGTTTCGTATCGCACCTGCGTCTGTGGCTGATTGTCACGCCTGTCCTGTTGGCGACGCTCGCTCCCATGCTGCCTGACGACGGGCATTTCGAAGTCGACGGCGCCGAACAGGCCTCTGTCGAGTCCCTGTTCGGGGAGGCTCGGGCCGAAGACATTGCCAGCCGTGCCAATGCGCGCTTCGGCGCCTGGTTCGCTGACTCGGGTGCAATCCGCCGCTCCTATTCTGGCTCAGCCAACCAAAGCTTGATCAGCGACGGCGGCGCGGCCGGGGTTGCCGCAAGCTGGATGCGGCATTTCTGGATGGAGATGTACCGCAGCATCTACCGCGCCACGGTCGCCGGCAACTGGGCATGGGGTGCGCTCTTCTTTGCTGTTGCCATGCTCAACGACGGCGCCGTGCAGCGGCGCATCCGCGCGGCCGCCGCAGGGGTCGCAAGTCCCGTTGGCTTTCACCTCGCAGCGCACGGCCTGCTCATTGCGCTCGGCGTGAGCGCGTCGGCTCTGCTATTGCCATTCTCGCTGCCCGCCTCCGTCTGGACGGTCGCCACCGCTTGCGTGGGCGTGCTGGCCTGGCGTCTGGCTGCCTCGTTCCATGTGAATCGGTAGCCGTCCTCGCATTCACCACTACCTACAGTATTCAACGCGGATCGCCCACCTATGGGGGTCCATTCAGGAGAAAACCGCATGACCACCAATACCGACACCGCCGTTGTCACCCAGGACGATGCACTGCTCGCGGCCACCATGGATGCCTTGGCTCCGAACACCGCAATCGAGGAACCGGCCGACGCCGCGCCGGGCACCAACCCTGGCGTCACCGACGGCGCCGACGACGGCTCGATCGAGCGTGAACTGGCGGACATGGAAACGGCCGCCGATTCGCTGCGCAAGGAAGGCCTGATTTCGGCCGACGAGGCGGAAGAAAAGAAGGCGGAGGTCGCCAACACCCGCAAGCGCTTCCGCGAGCTGAAGCCAGAGGATCGCGCCGTGATCATCCGCCGCCGTCGCGAGATCGGCGCGCAGATTCTCACCCGCCAACTGGCAGGCGCCGCAGTCGTGCCAGTCGCCATCAAGCTCAACCACACCCGCCTGCGCCCGCTGTTCGAGCAATGGTGGCCGTTCATGAACCGCATGAGCATCAACCTGCAGCGCTTCGGCGGTGCCACCTTCGGCAAGGGCGAGCTATCCACCGTCGAAACCTACTTCGAGCGCGAACTGACCCGCATGGAGGACTACGTCGATGAGCAGCTGCGCGTGGCGGAAGCATATCGTGACCAACGCGAATCGGAGATGCGGGCCAGGAACGACATCGTGTTTGAGCCGACAGTCACACTCCCCTCTCTGAACCTGACGGTCGAGGCCTACTCGCGCTTCTCCATGCGCGTGCTGGGCGTCCTGGCCAAGTTCGATCGCACCATGGATCAGTTCGACTTCATGGTCTGGAATGGCATCCGCGATCAGAGCGATATCAACGACGAGGTCGCGAGCTTCCTGCGCAAGTTCCACCCGCTCGGCCTGCGCAGCTATATGACTCACCTCAAGCTCATGACCACCGTTCGAGCCGTCTGAACTGGTTGGCCGGTCAGCTTCTGGCCGGCCACTCCCCTGCAACATCAACCGATTGACGGGATATGAACATAAGAGGCGCTTGGGTCGAGTTTCAGACCGATCTGGACTCGTACGGTGAAGGCCGTGTGATCGCACATAACGAGCGCACCGGCGACCTGGTCATCCGTGACGACGATGGCATCCACTGGCGAGGCGCCGAAGACCACATCGAACTCATCGTTCAACCTTCAGAGCTGGACACGCATGCTGGCTGAGCTGAATCCCGCGCAACGAGAGGTCGTGGAGCTTCGGCGACATTGCGTCGCCGTGGCCTGCCCCGGTGCAGGTAAGACTAAGACCATTGCCACCAAGGCTGCAATGCTTCTGGCGGAGCCCAAAGCTACCGTGGGCGCCGTGACGTTCAGCAAAGACGCAGCGCTCGAGCTTCGAGAGCGCATCCTCGCGCTTGCCGGACCGGCGACGAAGAAGCGGCTGCTTGCCGGTACATTCCACTCTCTCGCCTATAAGCAGCTTGGACGGCGCGACGGTGGCGCGCCAGACATAGCAACCGAGGGCGATCGTACCGGCCTGCTCATCCAGGTCCTCTCCGACGTCGGGTTGGACTGGAAGGTGGAGGACGGCATTGCAGCAATCGAAGCGATCAAGACCAACTTCGGCCAGGTACAAAGCGGCAGCGCGGAAGAACTCCTTTACCGCGGTTACCAGGATTCACTGGATCGAAATGGCAAGATTGATTTCCAGGACATGCTGCGACTCGCGGTGGAAGGCATGCAGAACGGCACCATCGAGCCCTATCCGTTCACGTACCTACTGGTCGACGAGTTTCAGGACACCGACCCCCTGCAGTACCAGTGGATTGCGTTGCATGCTCGGGCTGGCTCGATCGTGACCGTCGTTGGCGACGACGACCAGAGCATCTATGGCTTCCGCTCGGCATTGGGCTTCCGGGGAATGGAGTCGTTCATTCGCCAGTTCGATGCGCAGCCGGTGGTGCTCGGCAACAACTACCGCTGCCACGCAGAAATCCTTGGCGCGGCCGACAGGATCATCCGGAACAACCGCGACAGGATTCCGAAGGAGCTGGTTGCGCACAAGGGCCCCGGTGGGCAGGTTCGGTTCCAGCGCTTCCCTGACGAGTATGCCGAGGCAGTGGCCGCCATGGAGCACCTGGCGGTGGCGCTAAGGAATGGCCAGTCGGCGGCAATCCTTGCCCGTACCAACCGCATCCTTGACCCGGTCGAGGCCGTATGCCGTTCGCATGGCGTCAAATATTATCGGGCGTCCGGCAAGTCGATCCTGAGCCGGCCGGAGGCTGCCCTGATGTGCAATCTTCTGGAGCTGGTCCAGAAGACGAAAAGTACCGGCGTTGATGCACTGCTGTCCTTTGTCGGGATTGGAACCCAGGAACTCCGGCTCCTGCACAGCAAGGGCCGCGCGAGTACAGAACAACGCCAGAGAAAGGAGCTTCTGGAACTGGGCCTCTCGGAAGCGTCCACCGATCGCTATCGGGAACTCATGAAGCGGCTTGCGGAGTGGCGATCGCTCTGCGACAGGCAGTTCTACTCCCTGGTGCTCGAGGGGGCGCGTGAGTGGATGATGCAGCATACCGACGCGGATCCTGCCCGTCGTGCCATTACCACGACCTACGACGTGCTATCCCGACTCAACGGTCCATTCTCCGACCGGCTGGAGTTCCTGCGCCGCGACAACAATGAGCCGGCGCCGGACGCGCTGATCCTTACAACCATGCACAGCTCCAAGGGGCTGGAGTGGGATCGGGTGTGGATCATTCGGGCTGAGGAGACCGTTGTGCCCGATGAAAAAAGCACCGAATCGGAAGAGCGGCGGCTGTTCTACGTGGCGGTTACCAGAGCGCGGGAGGATCTGCGTCTATCGATGGCGAAGAAGAATCCGACCTCTCGATTTGTGTTGGAGGCAGGTATTGATGTGGCAATCGCTACATGATGCGCCAAGAGAGATGGCACTTTGACCCGGTGGTCGCTGCCTGCAAACGGGAACACGCGCAAGAAGGGATGACGTCCGACTTGTGCGCAAGAAATCCCGGGAGAGAACTGCCAATGACCGCGCATCCGCTAATCGACAATCCTCTACCTGTCCGCCGCGGCATAAGTGCGACGTGGCCACGCGGATTTCCAAGGAGGAGTGGATGAGTCTGTAGGCGTCTCCATAGGCGAAAAAAACCTGGAGTTGCAGCTCCAGGTTTTTCATCGGCATAGCCAAAAGAGGTCACGAGCTTCGAAACCCCTTTGACTCGATCTACAAGACGGATCGAGTGTACGAAGCTCGCGCCTTCGCTGTCAATGCTTCCTTTCCAAGTTTGCGCTGATCGAAGATGAAATTTAGCTTCGACGGGCTTCCTATTGCCCGAAGAACAACAATGTGCGGCGGTACGTCGCATGCTCCTAACCCTGTCGCTGCCGACGGCCGGCAACCCAAGGCAGCCAGGCTCGATGCCGGCCGGCTGCCTGAGCGGATTCTTAGGGCAATCGCGCTGGTCTACGAGTCCGATGGACTTCGGACTTTGCACATCACGAATCGTCAGGTACTGGCCACGCTCGTCCGCTTCGCTTTGAACCAGAAGGATCCCTCCGCGCTCGCCTTCATAAAGAAGGCAACGATTGCGCAACACCTCGGGATCAGTGAGGCTACTGTCTATCGAGCGCTTGGTGCGCTTGAAAATGCCGGGCTTATTGAGCGGGAACGGCAGCGGCGCACCAGGGCGCAGCTCGAGGTCGTTGGGCGGATCGGGTTCTCCGCAAAGTTGCTCCGATGCATTGGGATCGCCAGTCCGCAGTTTCAATCCACTGTCCACGTTCCGGCGCGTTCCGATGAATCACGGACCTCTGCTTGTCTCGCATCGGTGAGTGGCGTAAACAAGACCATGCAGTCTTCTACGAAGAAACATCCCGGGTCGGGATCCTCTTTGCGGATTGACGGTCGCGCGGTGCCGATGGACCTTGCTCCCCTGGTACGCGACCAATCGCTAAAGATGTCCGCGCTGTTCCTACTAATGAGGCTCGCGCGAACGGCGGGCCACCGATTGTCAGACGTCGTCTCGGCGGCTGGCAATGCGCTCGGGCCGCTCCGGGGGCGAGAACTGTTCGCGTACCTCAAGTCGCTCCTCGAAAGGCCTGTTGACTATGGACATGTAGTCCGGACGCGGAAGCTCCGTGAAGACGATGAGCGCGCAGCCGAGGCTCGGGCCACGCAAGAGCGGCAGCAGATTGCCGAACTCGTAGAGAGGTACCGAGGCAAACGGGTCTCAGCACCCGACGGGTCGACCTATGAGGTCGATTCAGCGTCCATCGTGATCACCGACGCGAACGGCCACCGAAGCTCTCTAGCGCATGACCGGGCGCGCGCCTGGCTTATCGAGTTGGACAAAGTAGCGGGCGGACTGGCCCCTGCCGTAGCCCAGCCGGCGCAAGCGAGGCAGCGGTCGTCGGTAGTGGCACACGCAGCCATTGAGGATATTCGCAGGTTGATGCGAGCCAGACAGGCGCCTCAGTACGTTTCGCGGAGACCAGTGCGGCCGGACGCCGGCGTTTGCCGATCCGCCTGATGGTCGCACTGCTGTACCTCAAGCATGCGTACAACGAGAGCGATGAGTCGGTGTGCGAGCGGTGGGCGCAGGACGTCTATTACCAGTTCTTCAGCGGCGGCCAGGAATACTTTGAGCCGCGCCTGCCGTGTGACCCGACGAATCTGGTGCGCTTCCGGGAAGCGCGGGGCGAGGCCGGCATCGAGGAGTTGCTGGCGACGACCATTGCCGCTGCGGTCCAGATGGGCGCGGTCAAGCCTGCCGAGTTCGAGCGCGTGATCGTCGACACGACAGTGATGGAGAAAGCCATCGCCTACCGGACCGACAGCCGGCTGCTGGTGTGGCGTGTGTCAAACTGGTCCGCTTGGCCAAGCGTGCGGGCCTGAACCTCAAGCAAACCTTCGAGCGCGAGGGCAAGAAGCTGCGCCGCTACGCTGGCGGCTATGCGCACCCGAAACAGTTCAAACGTCTGCGCAGGGTGCTCAAAGGTCAGCGCACCATTCCGGGTCGGTCCTGCGCGACATCGAGCGCAGGTTGCCTGGGATAGAGTAGCGATCGGCGTCTCCTTCCCCCTTCAGCAGTACCGCAACCTCAATCGCGACCGTCGTCGGGCATTACACATATGGCAATCGAACAACTGCGGAGTTTGTGCGCGCGAGGTTGGGTTCTCGGCGTATTCGGCTGCCGTGAGGGGGCCTGCTCGTGCTCAGATCAGACTTGCTGAGGCCGCTGCGCCTACTCGCTTTGCGGCCTTCGCTGCCTTGTGCATGCGACTGGCCACGAAGCCTCCAAATGTGCTTCGAACATTAGGGTCATTGATATGCTCGTGCACGTTTAGGGACCCAACTTTAAGTCTTCGCGCGAGAAGCTTGGCCGCCTGAGACTGACAAAATTCCGCGATCATGTCCGATTGCTGCTCAGCGGAGAGCTTGTTGTAGGCTTCCCAACCCAAATCAGCTTCTCGTTGGTCGCGCTCGGCGCCAGCTGCCTTCACGCGGGCCTCGCGCTCAGCCATCTCCTGGTCAGCAGCCTTACGAGTTGACTCTGCAATGGCCGACTGATGATGGATCTGCTTGTCGAGTTCACCAAGCAAGTAGCCCTCGCGAAGGGCCTTCATGAAATAGCCACCTGCTCGCACCTTCACCTTGCCAACTTTCACGTTGTGTCGGGTGTACTCCATCGCCTGGTGGATTCGCTCGTCGTTGTACAGGTCGCGGTTCGTAATAATTTCGTTGAACTCGGACTGGTTGAGTGCGAACTCTTTGCGCAGCGTCTCGTAGACATTGCGAAGCACGATGAACGCGGTCTTTTGCTCGTTGGGCTGCTCGATAGCGTTCAATCGGAATCGAACTTGGCCGATTTTCTTTGAACCGGGCACGTTGAGCGTAAGCATCTCAATGTGGAGTCCGGTCACTTCGCGAATTTCCGAGATGGCTACCTCAAGGACTTTACTTCGGAAGTGCTTGAAGAGGTCGTAGGTTTTCTTCTCGCACTCTAGCCACGCTCGCAGGGCCTGAACTTCGAACCAAGGCGTAATGCCCTCAACCATGAATTGTTGTAGTCGATCGTACAGGACCTTAGAGTGCACCGACTTGAATACGTAGCGCAGGCTCAGAAAGTGGGAAGATTTTGGGTTCTTGATAGCGCGCTGTAGCCGTTCGGGAAGCTCAAAGATGAACTCCCCTTTTTCGATGAATGCTGAGCCCATTAGAGGCACTGCACCCCATCGATCTTTGGAAGGGTCTTCGACGTCGATCTCGTTAAGCTCGATAGCTGCTTTTTGGGCTTCGCGAACGAGTTTGCCGAGGTGGCGTCGGTTGTTGCTCGTTGTGGCTAGCAGCCACTTGAACAATCCGACATCAACTCGGTATTCGCGCCGGACTTCTTGGTCTTCAGCTACAAGGAAGTATGCAACATCGATGAGGCGACGGCCTGCCAGACTTAGGTCGATGATTTTGACGAAGGCGTTGCTGCGGCGGAAGCCCAAATCTTTTGGCGCTTCCGTTACGCTCCGGCCTCGAGGGCCGAAGTCCTCGAACAATGCCAAGGCTAATTGTTGCGATGCGCTGTCCATACCACTTCCCTCCTTCGGGCAGGAGGTTGCAGGGGAAAGGTCGAAATGTCAAAACATTCCTTGTGACTTTGCCTTCCCGTCGTCTAGTTGCCATAGGGGCAGCGCTATCGTGTACCTAGTGCGGGCCGAGTTTGGTCAGAAGGAGGGATGTTTCCGGGCACTGGTTCGGGACAATTCAGGTGACCTTACGTGGAATCCGAAGTTTGGTCTGCAGGGGTCGACCGTGCCCGGCTCCAAGAGCTTTCCATAGCGATGGGTGTAGGTTAGTTTGTTGTTTTTATAAACAGAACATCACTTACAAGAAGCGCGGCCCTCTCTATGAAATCAATGACTTAGGTTGGAAAGGTCACTTTTTTGATTCCAAAGGTCGCCGATTTTGTTGGGCAAGGTTACTAGATGTGGTCGCAAGGTCACCGGATTTGGCCAGGTCTCCCAGGTCGATGGATTCTCGATTCTGGCAAGGTCACCAGAATTGTCCGCAAGGTCACAAAAATTGTTCGAAACCGTGCCAAAGCCAAGCCACACAAGGAGTTGGGAGCTGTTTGGCCGACCCATAGTCACAGAATTTGTATTTCTGCGGTCAAGGGCTTAGTTCCGCAATTGATTGAGCAAGGTCACCAAAATTGTTCGCAATTGGGCCGCATGAGGTCGACGAGACCGTTGGAACGACTCATTCGCGGGCAAGAAGGTCACCAGAATTGTCTGTCTGGTTACAGGGGAAACAGCTAAGGTCACGAGATTTGTACGTCAGGGCCTCTAGCTGCCAGGCAAGGTCACCAGAATTGTACGAGTTTCCCACTGCGGAGCTTGTAGCGCCCTTGGTCGCTTGTCTCCATCCGCTGTTTTAAGGTAGAGCAACGACTGGATGAGCGTGGTGGCCTTTGCCGCACGGCGATCTGGACAATTTTGGTGACTTTGCTGCGGTTAGGGTTGCGAGTAGAAGTGCCCTGCTGGGGGCGCTACGCCAATCTGCAGAATCACAGAATGGCGAATTCGTACAATTGGTGGTGACCTTGCCTATTACTCACGAATTAGCCATCCATGAGGCGCCGCTCAGAATCTCCACGTGCCTGTCTTTATTGAGGAGGGAATAACTGTTTCGGGCGGCTACCATCACTAAGCCCTATCTTTGCCCGTCGCGGATTACGCTCTGGGTCAGACCCGACCTCATCATATACGGCGAACCACGCACATAGGGCCCTAC